>NZ_JAQMTJ010000241.1:0-3543 GCF_028330815.1 Dolichospermum lemmermannii CS-548 | reverse complement strand
CAAGTTTCACTTTATCACACCACGTCCCTTTTAATGCTACTTATTCTCATTAAGCATCTTAATTTTTGAATTGACTTTAGTTATTATGTACTACTTTAAGGGCTTTTTTGATCTGTGACAGTTTGGGGTGCGGAATGTGGGATCTAACTCTTAATTAACCAGCATTTATATTTTTTATTATAACTAAGGGACTTCCAAATAAAAAAAATCTCTCAAACCCTTATTCCTCTGTGTCCTCTGCGCCTCTGTGGTTCGTTAATCAGGATAATTTATTTCTTGAAAGTCCCTAAAATTCTTAACTTATAATTACATTAATTGATGCTTGGATAATTATTTATAATTCACTATTACACAAATAAAGACTTATAACTTAAACCCCTCTCCACAACTGGAAAGGGGTTAATTGTCACTACTGAAAACTCAATTTCAGCAATACTTAATAAGCATTTTGTAACTCATAAAAATCAGGTGAGATGTAATCTTTACGTAAAGGCCAACCTACCCAATCTTCTGGCATCAAAATTCGCTTTAAGTTAGGATGACCTTCATAGATGATGCCATACATATCATAGCTTTCTCGTTCTTGCCAGTCTGCTGTTTTCCAAATCCAGTAAACTGAAGGCAAAGAGGGATTTTCTCTGGGTAAAAACACTTTCACCCTGATTTCTTCAGGACGGTCAGCATTATCACTAACTTTGAGTAAATGATAAACACTTACCAATTCTTCTCCTGCACCTAAGTCAATTCCTCCCTGAAATTGGAGATAATTAAACCCATAGGCATACAAAGCTGTAGAAATAGGCAGTAGAAAATCTGCGGGGACTTTAATTATTTCTACTCCGTTAGCGTCAAGTTCTAGAAACTCATGGAAAAAGCCATTTGACCCTAACCATTGGGAAACTTTACCGGGTTTAACTAGAGGTGCTTCTGCTACGGGAACTGGTTTGGATTCTTCTTCAGCCACGTGCTTGTTCCTCCTTCTGTGTCTTTGCTGTCAACAATCCTGGGGGTACAGCCATACCAATTGCTTCCGTCAATTCTTTGGGGGGATTGAAGCGGGTTTCTGACTGCATATATTTACCAGTTAATATTTCGGGAACTGGCTTCATATTATGAGTTGTACTGTAGTAGCGGTGAACTTGCTTGATGTTATCCCGTTCCTGCATAGACTCGTTGGCAATTTTTTTCCGCAGTTTAATAATTGCGTCAATAATCGCTTCTGGACGGGGAGGACAACCAGGCAAATATACATCTACAGGAATCAGCTTATCAACTCCGCGCACTGCGGTAGGTGAGTCAACGCTAAACATTCCCCCAGTAATTGTACAAGCGCCCATGGCAATCACATACTTGGGTTCGGGCATTTGTTCATAAAGACGCACCAATTGGGGAGCCATCTTCATGGTAATTGTTCCCGCAGTGATGATTAAATCGGCTTGGCGGGGGCTACAACGAGGAATTAACCCAAAACGGTCAAAGTCGAAGCGAGAGCCAATTAAAGCCGCAAATTCAATGAAGCAGCAAGCTGTACCAAACAGTAAAGGCCACAAACTAGAAAGCCGCGCCCAGTTGTAAAGGTCATCAACGGTAGTTAAAATGACGTTTTCTGACAGTTCATGGGTAACTGTCGGCCGTTGAATGGGGTTGATGATTTGTTCTTTGTCTGGGGTGATGATATTAGAATTTAAGACCATTCCAAAGCTCCTTTGCGCCATGCGTAAACTAAGGCGATGATAAGAATCGAAATAAAGACTAGGGCTTCGATAAATGCCAATAAACCCAAACGGTTAAATGCAACAGCCCAAGGATACAAAAATACTGTTTCTACGTCAAAGACAACGAAGACCAGAGCAAACATATAGTAACGAATGTTGAACTGAATCCAAGCTCCGCCAATGGGTTCTAGTCCGCATTCGTAAGTTGTGCGTCTTTCCAGACTGTTACCAGTGGGTCTAAGAATTTTTGAGGCTGACAGTGCTAGGACTGGAACTAGGCTACACAGGAGAAAAAAGCCTAGAAGGTACTCGTAACCGCTAAGAACAAACACAATGTTTTTCTACCGCTAATGGTGTAAGGGAATAAGCTATCAGTTATCAGAATTATAGCTTGACAGGCGTTTACTGATAACTGTTCACTGCAATATATGGATCATGTTCTTTTACATTATATCTTTTAGGGCTTTCTCGAATTTGTATTGAGATCACCGACTTTTTAGAAAAGTCGGTGATCTCAGTATATTTGAATCCTTTTGATTATTAACCTCAGTTTCTAAGCACTTATAAACAAGTCGAACTATTTATACTCAACACGGCTTAATCATTTGATTCTGTGGGTAAGGGTTTAGCACTGCTAAACCCCTACAAATCTAGGTTTTTCGTAATTTTGTAAAAGTCCATGTCCCAACCGTTTTGGTTAATTAACAGTAGGAAGTTTGACTTGCTGAATATCCCTATTCTTTACTCTAAACAATCACAAAATTATTGACATTCAATGTTCCGGTTAATCCTGTAACCTCAATAATGGCATCATTAGCCGCATTAAACCCTGCTGTTGCATCATTAATAGCCACAAAGGTTTTTTGTCCAAAACTGAATTGAGCCGCGAAATTTGACCCAAAGGCTGCCGCTGTTAATTTTGCCACCATACCAGCAGCATCCAGGGTATTAACTGCTCCCACATCCACAAACCCGGCTCGTGCGGTAGAAACACGGAATAAATCATTACTTGTGGTGGCGTTGAAGTCAGTAATCACATCAAAGTTAGCTAAGAGAGAATCAGTGAGATTTTGGTAAACAAATTTGTCACTTCCTAAACCACCCGTTAGAGTATCTTTACCACCCCCACCGGTGAGAATATCATTATTTGCACCACCAACGAGGAAATCATTACCACTTGTACCTGTCAAAGTCAGACTAGAGGGATTACCAATCACACCATCACTATTAGCATCTATGCCGAAAATAGTCTCCTGAGTTAAAGCTTCTGCCGAATTCAATCCCCAATTTCCTTGAGAAGAAGCCCAATTCCAGTTACTATCTAAATTCCAGATATGCAGGAAGTTTCCAGAAATGTTTTTCCAAAGAACTTGATTAACGCCATTGACAGTTTCTGCGGCTATCGTTTGCCATCCTGAACCGTAGATATCTTGGTAGATTTGTTGTCCACCATTTTTAATAGCAATTGGGGTATTTGTTCCGATTTGGGTAAAGTATTTGTTGGTTGGATCTTTGACTAATTTAGTATTACCTGCTGATTCAATTGCAGTATAAGGATTGCCAATAATACCATCACCATTAGCATCTATGCCAAAGTTAGTTTCTTGGGTGAAAGCATCAGCAGAATTTAATCCCCAATTTCCTTGAGAAGAAACCCAATTCCAGTTACTATCTAAACTCCAGATATGCAGATAGTTTCCAGAAACGTTTTTCCAAAGAACTTGATTAACGCCATTGACAGTTTCTGCGGCTATCGTTTGCCATCCTGAACCGTAGATATCTTGGTAGATTTGTTGTCCACCATTTTTAATAGCAATTGGGGTATTTG
>NZ_JAQMTJ010000240.1:0-5870 GCF_028330815.1 Dolichospermum lemmermannii CS-548 | reverse complement strand
GGGAGTAGGGGAAGTAGGGGGAGTAGGGGAGAAATTTTCTTCCTTCTGACAACTAACCACTGACAACTGACCACTGACAACTGACCACTGCCCCCTATAAGTCTGGTTTAGCAGCGATCTTGATTTCTTGAGTTTTCCCAAGTTCTCCCATTTCCTTTGCTTCCTGCTGATTCACGCTCATTAACACACCACCAGCATTATCAGTTTTTACTGTCAGTTGGTCAGTGGCGTTCCAGGTGCGACTAGAACCTTGTGGTAAAACTCCCTCAAAGGCGGTTTTACCATCTGTAACCACACTAATCCAAGATGAGGTTTTTAAAGTCACACCAATTTGTACGGATTGATGCTCTTTCTTGCTGAGTAATGTATTACTAGCTGTTTCTTGCCCTTTTGACTGCGCTGCTGTATTTGGTTGAATTTGGCGGTTATTTGCCTGCAAGGTGGCATTATTCAACAACTGGGATAAACCGTTCACAGAACAGAAAATTAACCCGATATAAAGCAGGTAAAGATGAATAGGACGTAATTGAGGAACAGCTTGTGCTTTCCAATGGGATTTAACACCCACTGATTGAGAACCAATGGGGAAATGACTGGCAAATTCTGCTCCCCGAACTCCTAAAGCTTCTGCAAACTGTCTAATTAAGCCTTGAATATAAATTGGTTCTGGTAAGTCGTTTAAATTACCTTCTTCAATTGCTTGCAAAAGTCGTCGAGGAATTCTAGTTAATCCGACTAACTCATCCAGATTTAAACCTTTTTCTTGCCGTAGTGAAGCTAGTTGTGAGCCAAGTTGTCCTAACTTTTCGGCTTGATGTTCCTTGATAGAAGGTTTGATTGGCTGTTCATCCTTCTTTCTGAACCATTTCATATTTTTCCTTTACTCCTTAACTCGGCTTTGTCTGAATCGGTGTGCGAATTATCTGCTTATTTAAAAAACTCATCTCATCTTCACTAAGATGACGATATTTACCAGATGGCAAAAATGCTGTTGTTGAGGTTTTTAATTGAATTAAACCAATAGCCGTACGATGTAGCTTGATAACTGGATATCCCAATTGTTCGGCTATGCGGCGAATTTGACGGTTTCTTCCTTCCTGTAAAACGATCTCTAACCAGCTTTGATCAATATAGGTTTCAATTAAGCGCACTTGAGCAGGTCTTGTGATTCTTCCTTCCAGAACTATACCCTGACTCCACTTTTTGAGAACTGTTGCTGGAGGACGGCCTTGAACAACAACACGATAGGTCTTAGTAATACTATGACTGGGATGGGTAAGTCCATAGGTCAGTTCCCCATCATTGGTTAAAATCAATGCTCCTGTGGAGTCTACATCCAAACGGCCTACCGGGTGAATACCCCATCCGGTTCTTAACTCTGACGGTAGCAGATCCAAAACGGTTGGTCTTCCTTGAGGATCATGGCAAGTAGAGACAATTCCGGCTGGTTTATGCAGTAATAAATACATTTTGGATGGTCGCTGTTCTGCCAGCACAGGTTGACCATCAATAGAGATTTTGTCTTGAGAGGGATCGACTTTTTGACCTAAATGTGCTACTACCCCGTTAACACATACTCGTGATTGCCTCATCATTTCTTCGGCTTCACGTCGTGAGGCGATACCCCATTGAGCTAGAATTTTTTGTAACCGTTCCTCCATGTTTAAATTGTGATTTTCTTGCTGAATATTTTTATACTACTAATGTTTGCACTTTGTTGTTAACAAACTTCCATGCTAAAGTTAAGAACTGTTTAAGATGCTCAATAATTGGGCATATTTACATTGATGTAACCGTCGAAAAATGACAGAACCAAGTTCCCCAAATCCAAATAATAGCAGAGTCAGGATCATTACAAAAGTTTTAACATCAGCGATTAAGCTCTGGTTAAGAAGCCAATTGAATCAAGTAGCTCATTTAGAGGTACAGATAGAAGCAAGCGATCGCCAATTACTTTCTGGTTACATTCCTGGAGTATCAATTTCTGCTAGTAATGCAGTGTATCAAGGTCTTCGTGTTACACAAATCGAACTTGAGGCAGAAAAAATCCAACTGAATGTTGCTGCAATATTAAAAGGACAACCTTTGCAATTATCAGCAATAGTCCCTGTGGTTGGTAAGCTGATTATCACCGCACAGGATCTTAATAACTCTCTTTCATCTCCATTATTATTAACGGCTATAAATGATGGACTGATTCCACTATTAGCAGAATACAGCCTAAATTACCCGTTTATTACTTGGGAAAAAATCACCCTTGACAACCAGGTATTGATCCTACACGGTATCCCCATTTCTGAAACAGAAGGGGCATTTTTCAATATTCATTTAGGCTTAGAACTACGCAATGGTCAAGAACTGCAATTAACGCAGGTTCAGGTAAAGACCGATCAAGAGGTGCTTTTGGAAAAGAATTCTCCTTATATGATAAACCTGGGAACAGATGTTGATATCGAAAAAATTTCCCTGCTGCCAGAACAATTAACTTGTTATGGACGTATTAATATTAACCCATAACTATTAAAAAATCAAAACTCAATATTCCCTGAATTTACTTTAAATTGTATGGCTATTGTGAGTGACATGAGCAAGTTGAGATTAAATCTTATCTTAGTTCCTATTACAGCGTTTTTTCTAATAAAGGTAAAAGTAATGTAACGAAATAATACACTAGAGGAGCAGTGAAAATATAGCTATCGGTGCGATCTAAAATCCCCCCATGACCAGGGATTAATTGACCTGAATCTTTGACACCGGCATCACGTTTCAGCAAGGATTCTGTTAAGTCACCCAACAAACTAGCGATACCAATAATTAGACCTAATGTGACACCAGTGATTAACCAATGGGGAAAATGGAGAAGGTAAGCTCCTACCATAGCAACAGCGACACTGGCAGTAATGCCAAAAACAGCACCTTCTACAGTTTTTTTGGGACTAATATCTGATAATCGCGTTTTCCCGAAGAATTTACCAAAAGTATAAGCGCCAATATCCGCAGCCCAAATACATAAGAACGTGAGGATAGTCGCAGTTAAACCCGCGGGGAAGGCAGTTAAATTACCTTGTCCAATATCTTGCCAATTAGATGGCCAATAACCACCTAAAGGTAAATTACTGCTAATAGCATGATCAATTCCTCGTAAGCGGACCCAGTAACTTGGTAAGTAACCGACATAAAACAAACCCATAATAGAAGCGGAAATATCCGCAATGGTGGCTAATTTGGGTTGAAATAGTAAATAAAAACAAATAAGTGTCCCGGCTATGGGCATAATTGCATCAGCTAAACTACCATTCAGAGTACAAATTGCCAGTAGAACTTGACTAACAATCATAGTAGTTTTGACTGAGGGTGTGATGCCGCGAGAACGGACCAAATTAAAATATTCTTGTTGACCTAAAAATACGACAATAGCGATCGCTATCGTAAAATACCAACCCCCTAAGAGGGTTGCAGATAGCGCCATGATAATCGCAATAATTCCACTAATAATTCGAGGCCAGGGCATAAGCAATTAAAAATTAAGAATTAACAATTGAAAATGAGGGTAAGGAGTCACGGAGTCAGAAGAGAGGAGTTAGGAGGCAGAAGAAACAAAGGAAAAAAGCTAAATAGAAGGTAGAACAGATTTATTTCTGACTTTTATCCATGTCCAATCCATCATTGTCAATTTTCAATTTTCAATTGTTTAATCTAGTTTTTCACCACTGAGAATGAAAATGGGATCGGCTGCTACAAAGGTTTGAGAATAGCCCCGTGTTTCTAAGCGATTTACCGCTGACTGGACAACTTCAATATTCCTAACTCTCAACTGAGAAAAGCTTTGAGAAATAGCATACAGACTTTCTAAATTAGCAGCAGTGGCGACCACTCGGCCAGATGTTGGTAAATATTGCCAGGCCGCTTGGACAATTTCCTGTATGGCTTTTCCACCTTCAATGCAGATCCGATCAGGTAGTAACTTGATTTGATCTAAGCATTCTGGGGCGCTACCTTCAATTACTTCGACGTTTTTGACTTCAAAGCGATCGCAGTTGCGTTTAATTAGATTAGCAACATCCTCATCTCTTTCGATAGCAATCACCCGTGCTTGGGGACACAATAAACCCACCTCTATAGGAATTGTACCTGTTCCTGCGCCAATATCCCACAATACAGAATCGGCTTGTAGTCGCAATTGGGAAATCAACAGCAATCTTAATTCTCGCTGACTGAGGGGAATACCTGGTAAATTCTCAAATAATTCGTCGGGAATACCTGGGGTAATATAAGGCCAAAGTGGGGAAGGCATAAGCAATTAAAAATTAACAATTAAAATTTAACAATTGGGAAAGGGGAAGATAATTTTGGTAGTTATGCTCATCAATGACATCAGGAAACTGCAATGATGAATAAGGAAATATTAGCTAATCGCTATGAAGTTCAACAACAGCTAGGCAAAAAAGCCGGGAGAAGGACTTTCTTAGCTACTGATTTAGTAACTGGAAAATCGGTAATTGTCAAGTTACTTGCTTTTAGTAATGATTTTGAATGGGATGATCTCAAATTATTTGAGAGAGAAGCTCAAACTTTAAAATCTTTATCACATCCCCATATTCCTGCATACTTAGACTATTTTGAGGTCAATTCCTCTAGATATAAAGGATTTTCCCTGGTTCAGACTTATATCCCAGCCCAAACTTTAGAACAATATTTACAAGCTGGGAGGAAATTTACAGAAATTGAAGTTAAAGAAATTGCTAAAGCAGTTTTAGAAATTCTTAAATACTTGCATGAGTTAAATCCACCTGTTGTCCACCGTGATATTAAGCCTAGCAATATTTTATTAGGAGAGCGCTCTGGCAATAGTGTCGGTTCAGTTTATTTAATAGATTTTGGTTCAGTCCAAACTATCCTAGCAGCAGAAGCAGGGACAAGAACTGTTGTGGGGACTTATGGTTATATGCCACAGGAACAGTTTGGAGGGCGTACTGTTCCCGCTTCTGACCTTTATAGTTTAGGATGCACAATAATTTATTTGGTGACAGGGACTAACCCAGCGGATTTACCACAAAAGGATTTTCGCATTCAATTTCAGCAAGTTGCTAATATTAGTCCTAGTTTTGCTAAGTGGTTGGAGCAAATTACAGAACCCAGTTTAGAAAAGCGTTTTGCCACGGCAACTCAAGCACTCACAGATTTAGAGCATCCAGAAGAGACTAATATCAAAGCTTTAACTGTTAGGAAACCAGTCGGTAGTAAAATTCAATTAACCAAAAATGAAGATACTTTAGAAATTATTATTCCTCCGGTTGGCTTTCAATCTTCAATGGTATCTGTAGGTTTTTTTGCCATATCCTGGAATTCTTTTATCTTATTTTGCACTATTGGTGCTTTGTCTGCTCCCTTTCCGGCAAATATCCCCTTTGCCTCATTTTTATTACCTTTTTGGGGGGCAGGATTTTCGATGATATACGGTATAGTTTCCAGTGTATTTGGTAGTACAAAAATACATATAGATTCTCAACAAATTTCTCTTAATCACCAGTTAGGGAAATGGAAAATTCCCCGTCGTCGTTCATTGTCCAGAGAAAATATTGATAAATTAGTTTATACACCGAGATATTTTACTAATTTTACTAAAGACTCAGACGGGGATAAAACTCAAGTACCTGCAAAATTGGTAATTTGGGCAGGAGTCGAAAAATTTGAGTTTGATGTTAATATCACCATCAAATCTGAAGTGGAATTAGAACCCACATTCCGCACCCCAAACTGTCACAGATCAAAAAAGCCCTTAAAGTAGTACATAATAACTAAAGTCAATTCAAAAATTAAGATGCTTAATGAGAATAAGTAGCATTAAAAGGGACGTGGTGTGATAAAGT
>NZ_JAQMTJ010000018.1:0-11199 GCF_028330815.1 Dolichospermum lemmermannii CS-548 | reverse complement strand
TTAGGTTCAACAGGGTTTTATCTTGCTCACGAGTTAAAAATACCCTTAAACGAGCGCCCATATTTTAATCACCTCAGTAGATTGATTTTCCGTATTTACTTATCTTTACATAGTTTGATTTCTTTGCGCCGACTTACTTAGATAGACAAAATAAAACCCAAAAAGCAGAAATTGTGTTAACTGGTGATGTTGATTCTGTTGAAAATTTAAAGATTCTTGAAGAAATTTTACGGCAACATTCAGGGGATACAATCTTAATTTTCGATATAAAATCCGGTAGCATCAGATTATTTATAGAAGGATCTGATGCAGATATTGAAAAACTGATCAATCTTGTTCAATCAAAAACACTTACGGAATTAAATACTTTTCCTATTGAAAGTATTCGGATTTTGGATGCAGATGAGCCTAGTAATAATCAACGCAATAATATAATTTCTTTATCTGGAAAATTTAATAAACGCAATTTTCCAGATGGTTGGGATGATCCAAAAAAATTCATAAATCAAACAATTGAAGGGAGTCGCCCCTTATCATCTCAAGTTAGAAGCCACGAAAATGAGCGTAATGAAATTGGCAAAATTATCCATTTAAATCCAATAAATACATCTCTGTTGTTGAAAATAAAAAAAGAAGAACTCAATGAAACATCAGAAAAAGGTTTACATAGCATAACTTTACAAATACTTAGGACCAATCAACAGATTCAGTTACCTGAAAACTTGAAAATTTTAGTTTTTTATGAATCTTCAGGAGAAATAATAGATGAAAAACTAGCAAAAAGAAAAACTCTCCGCTCTAGTTTTATCATTGAATCAAAATCTCCTTTTTGTATTGAAGTTAAGCTGGGTGAACAAACTATTGAAAAAGGTCTTTATGTATTATGATTACTTACTCAATCCATCAATAATCTTCCACAGCACCCAAAGTTTTGAGTGTGACTTTTTGTTGTTCAGTTAAACCTTTAATTCCAGTGATATTCATTCCCTCGTAAGGTCTAGGCACGCGGAGAATTTGACGATTATATGTTTCCATATCCCATAAACTAATTGTACCATCTCTACTGCAACTTGCTACGGTTTGACCATCGGCAGAAAAAACAACAGTATCAATTCTTTTTGTATGTCCTGAGAGAATTTTTCTACATTCACCAGTTTTAATATCCCAAAGTCGCACTGTCCTATCTGTACTACCACTAACGAGTATTTGACCATTAAAATCAACGGAAGTTAATCTATCTTGATGTCCTCGAAAAACTTGCAGACATTCATAAGTATTCAAATTCCATAATCGAATTGTACTATCTTCACTAGCACTGACAAATATTTGATCATTAATGAATTTAACGGAATTTACCCTATCTGTATGTTCGGTTAAAACTTGTAAACATTCATAAGTATTCACATCCCAAATACAAATCGTGCTATCTTCACTACCGCTAATTAGTATTTGACCATTGGGACTATAAGCAACTGATTTTATGCCAGCATTACTACTTTTATCTGGTTTCAGATTTTGAGATTTACCAGTTTCAATATCCCATATATTAATTGTTTGGTAAAAGCTACTACTAGCTAGTTTTTTGTCATCGGGACTAAATGCTAATGACCAAATTCTTTCTTCTTCTCCAAAAAATGTTTTTACGCATTTACCAGTTTTGATATCCCATATTTTAATAGTTGTATCTGTACTACCACTAGCTAGTTGATTACCATCATGACTAAAAGCAAGTGACCAAATCGTATTTTTATGTCCTAGTAGAGTTTTAAGACATTTACCAGTTTTAATATTCCAAAGTCTTACAGTTGCATTATTATCTCCACTAGCTAATATTTCACCATTGGGATGAAAGGCAATTGCTAACTGCCAATCAGTGTAACCATATAGAGTTTTAATACACTTTCCTGCCTTGATATCCCAAACTTTTATTGTTTCATCTTCACTACTACTAACAAGTCTTTGGTTATCAGCATGAAAAGCCGTTGACAATATCGAACTAATATGTCCTTCTAGAGTTTTAAATTCATAAGTATTAACATCATAAATTTTGATGGGATGATATTTTTGAGAGTCATCATATAGAGATACACAGCAAACAAGTTTCTGGCTGTCTGGACTAAAAGAAATAAACCTAACTGAAGCTTTATTTTCAGTTAATGTCTGAATATGCTGCCATTTTCCATCTTTAAATTCCCAAATTTTTACGACTTCTTCTTTATCTCTATAAGTTACCCCACCATTAGAGTTAGCCAGCAATTTACCATTAGGACTAAAACTAACTGAACTTGTTAATTTATTCAACCCTGGTAAAGATTGCAATAATTTACCCGTTTCCACATCCCACATTTTGATAGTTGTGTCAGGACTACCACTGACAAGTTTTTTCCCATCTGGGCTAAAATCAATCGAAAATACACCTGTTTCTTGCTCTGGTAAAGTTTTTAAACATTCTCCATTTTCAATGTTCCATATCTTTATACCATCACCACCACAACTGGCAATTGTTTTACCATCAGGACTAAATTTAACAGTAATCACCCAACCTGTATGTCCTTTTAGCGTTTTTAATAGTTTACCTGTATTCACTTCCCAAATTTTGACTGTTTTATCTATACTGCTACTAGCTATTAATTTACTATCGGGACTAAATGAGATTGATAGTACATAATCATTATGTCCATCACATATAGTAATAAGTTGATTATCTTCCATTCTCCAAATGCGAATTTGTTCATTGATATCACAACCTGCAAATAGCTTGCCATCTGGGCTGAATTGAACAGTTAAAACAGAGCCAAAATTATCAATAAATAGACAATTTCTAAATTTTGATTGTGTAAAATTAATATTATGAATATGTATTCTGGTGAAGTCTGTTTGCCACACAGTTAAATGAGAAAAATCATAGTCATTTAAAATAGGTTGCTGTTTCTCTATTCCTTCCTCAATCAATAAATTTATATGAATAGTTTGCCACACAGTTAAATTATAAAGATCATAGTCATTTAAAATAGGTTGCTGTTTTTCTATCTGTTCCTGAATCAATAAATTTAGAAGATTACCAGCCGCATACCCTGGTTTTTTATTAGGTTGCCTTTTTAAATTAGATAGGATAGGAATTAGCAGATATTCAAGATTTACTTGATTATGTAAATTATTTATTTCACTACGTATTTTCTCTATTAGTTCTAGATGATTTTGAGGAATATTTTTGGACAATTGGTTTAAATTATTATCAATATTTCTAAATTCAGATTTTGGAAGTAGTTGTTCTATAATTGGTTTGAGAATCAGACGAATTTGCATATCTTTGATATATTCTTTACCTTGAGCTTTAAACAAGGCATGACTATTAAATAATTCAATTTGATTATCTCTAATTTCATCTACCATTTGATTGATTAATCGCTTAGTTATATATTCAATAATCACAGGTTGCAGAGTAAACTTAGGATTATCTGTGGAAGTTTCTACTATTTTTTCTAGAGGGATTTTCTTTTTTAATGATTGCAAATGCTTATTGACTTGCTGTAATTTAGAAATTGCTAGTAAATCTTCTAATAATTCTGATTCTGAAACTGGTTCACGATTAATTGCTAACCAGTAAATTATCTCCTTTTCTAATTTATTTAATCGCTGAAAGTGCCAGTTTAGTAAATCATCTTCGATGCTTTTTTCTAAAAGATGTTGTTCTTTTTCTAGAAAAATAGCAATGTTTCCTTGATATTGTTCTTTAATAAAACCCGCACTCAATTCTAAAAATAGGGGATTACCACCATAAACTTCAATTAGTTTTTCCCAGTTTTCATCTGTAGCCCTAAATTCACCGATTTGTTGAAAAATTTTCTTGACTGCTTCTGTCTCTCTTAAACCTGTTAATTCTAAAAGACGAACAGAACCATCTTTATATCTTCTTGATTCAATTTCTGGTGGTATCACTCGACTGGTAAGCAGCAAACAGCTTTGATGTTTTTCTTGCCTAATTTGTTGGAACATTTCACCATAAACGCCATAGCCATGTCGATATTTTCCCGCTTCTAAAATTGATTCAATATTATCAAGAATTAAAAGACATCTATTTTGTTTTAAATATCCAAGTAAGGTATTTATTTGAATATTTGGTGATTCTGGTAAATTAGTTTCTTGTTGATGAGAAAGAAATTTGATGATATCAGTGATTATTTCTATAAATGGTGGGGCGTTAAGGAGCGATAGCGAAGCGCTCCGTAGGAATCTCCAAATGATATAATCAAATTCACCTTGCATACCCCTGGCTAATTTTACAGATAAATCTGTTTTACCTATCCCACCCTGACCTAACTTCACAGAAAGTCCGGTTTTACCTATTCCTCCACTCCCAACTATAGCCAATACTCGACAGCTTTCATTAACTATCCATTGTTTTAATTTTTCTAACTCCTCTGTGCGTCCAAAAAAATGGTTTACAGGAGGTACATTTCCCCAATCAGCATGAAAACCTTTAGTATTTACAGCACGTAAGTTTTCCCAGGTGAGAGGTTCTACCACTGCGGGATTTGTACAAAGCGCAGGTAAAAAGGATGCTCCTGGATATTGTAATTCATGTTTTTTTAATTTATTTCTAGCTTCTTGAACTGCTAAAAATATGGGATATTTTTCCTGAGCAAAAAACTCTAAAAAATAACGAAAGAATTCCTGAGCAATGAAATTGGAAACTTGCTCTTTCATGACGATAACATGAGATATATTCAATTTTGCTAGATCATTTGCTAATCCCAGTCCATCACAAGAGTTGAAAATTGCCAGTCTCAATCCATGATCAATAGCTGCTTCAAAACTATTATTTAAATCATTGATGGTAACACCTTCCTGGTCATTAATATATATATGTCCCGATTCACTTTGAGTTTTACTGTGTCCAGCAAAAAATAAAATATCACAACCTTTTTCTAACCTTTCTTCTAACTGTTTACGGTTAAAAGGAAAAGTCATAAAGTCTATTTTTACATCTAAATCATTAACCAACTGGTCAAAAATAATGCGTTCCTGTTGTAAATCAATTCCCTCATCATCACACAAAATAGCAAGAATTTCTACTTGATTACTTGATTTTGATCTAACAAATCTACCTTGATAAGAAAGAGAGCCGAAACCATGAGTAGCCAAGGGATATTTATCAAAAAAATTCCACTGATGCCAAGGAAGTTTGCGGATTAAGTGATCTTGAATTTGGAAGAGTACAAAAATTTCATCATTAATATCTAAAAATTGATTTTTATCCCATTGATGCTGGCAATTAACAAATTCTTGATATTGCAGCCAAGTATTAAAACGTTCTTCTAGTTTCTGCTGTGCCAAGCCTAAATTTTTATTGATATCACTGCTACTAATATTTTCACATAGGTCTAATAATCCTGCTTCTAAATTGATAAAATCATCTAATTGCTGTAATAAGTTATTATCGTTTATATCATCGGATAAATTATCTATATTTTGCCATAAATCATCAAAATCCCATTGAGGACATCTGCGGATATAAGTTGGGATAGGCTTTTTTGTCAATAAAGTTACAGATGAACGACTGCTGACAGTTTGATAGCGAATATTATAAAGCTTTTGCCAAATTTTGTAGAGTCTAGGGAGTATGGTATCTGGTGGTAAATTTGTATTATATTCATCTGCTCTTTTCTGCTCTGAGTTCCACCATAACTTTATCCTCACAGGGGTATTTTGCTGTAAATTGCCTAGTCCTAAATCAATAATTAGCGATTTGGTCATAATAGGTACAAACCCTTTTCATCGTTGGCTTATCTGTGTATATTACCACAAGTGAACATAGAGCAATCATAAAAAAAGCATAACTTAATCATTACAAAGACGAGAGTTGAGGTTTCTGGTTTTATAGTGGTATATGTATTCCCCTAGTAGTGAGTCACATTTAGGTTGTAAATTGTCCTCTGCCGAAAGGCTTTACCCGTAAGGGTTCCAGCATTTAAGATTTTACAAATGATTTGCGACTGCCATTTTCTTGGAGGTTCTTAAATGTCACCACGTTCTTTTTCAGCATTTCTCAACGAAGTGAAGTCAGATGAGACTTTTGCTCGTGATCTCAGGAGTGCTTTAGTATCTGTCAGCCAAAATGAAATACTGGCAATTGTGGCCGAATTGGCGCACAAGAGAGGTATGCAGGTAGATATAGAGTCCTTGCAGGCGTCGATGAATATTGGATCGGCTCCAGAGTTCTCGGATGGAGAGATTGAATTTGTTAAAGGACCGATCATGGGAGATGCAGCCTTTTCGTGGTTGCTTAGTTGTGAGTGTAATACCTGTTACTCCAAAACACCGAATTCAAATGATAGTCCTTCATGCTAGACATACCATCGCACCTTGCTCATAAAGAAATACCATCTACACCATCCGTTCAATGAGGAATCATCAACATGAATGCAACACAATTGGCCAATGTCCTTCAAAAAGTCAAAACTGACCCTGTTTTGCAAGAAACATTAAGAGTTACTAAACAGGACTGGGTTGAATTGAACCTAACAACTCTAGAATCCTTACAAGCGTCAATGAATATTACATCGGCTCCAGAGTTCTCAGATGAGGAATTAGAGATTAACGGATCTTGTTGTGGTTATCGTAGCAATTGCGGAACCTCTTGTGTCGAATTTCGCAGTGTTCAATTGGTTCCCGTATTCAATTTCGTAGATTGATTGCCATTATCCCGAACCTAGTCCGTTAAGCAGGCTATTAGGACTTACGCAAAACATCACGAAAGTAGCGGTAATTCATGAATTACCGCTACGCAAGAATCAGTGTTTCAGTCACATCTTGCGTAAGTCCTACTCATGACAAGACGCGGGATGTCGTGATGCACTTGCTGAACAATGTTGTTATAAGATCAACAATGTAACAAAATCTTATGATTCCATTTTTACCTGAATGATGAATAACAAACATGAATGCAACACAATTAGCCAATGTCCTTCAAAAAATCAAAGCTGACCCTGTTTTGCAAGAAACATTAAGAGTTACTAAACAGGACTGGGTTGAATTGAACCTAACAACTCTAGAATCCTTGCAAGCGTCGATGAATATTGCATCGGCTCCAGAGTTCTCGGATGGAGAGATTGAATATATGGATTTATGTACGTTTACCTTATATACTTTCATAAGCAAATGTAGTAATTGCTGCAAGCGGGTTTCCTAGAATCAATTAAAGTTTTACTTATGACTCCCGGTTCGCTCATTTTTTTTGGAGTTCGAGAAATTGCCAAAAAAACAAGAAATCCAGGTGTCGTAATGGTTTTAGCGATTTCCCGAAATTTAGCTTGAACTACCACATCCGGCGCTAAAACTCTATTTTTATGCGAACTGCTTGCAGCAGCGCTTCGCTATCGCATAAAGTCTGTAGGGTAGTACATTTTTATCAAAGCCGAAAACCCTGATTAAATCGTTCAGCTTTTTTGTAACTCGATTTTAAATGGGCGAACCGGGAGTTATGATTTTTTAGAAGAACCAAATCAACAATGAAAAACAACAAGTCTAAAAGTTTACCAAAACTTCTAGCCAAGGAGGGCTGGACTCTCCGACAGCGTCTAGATTACTCTCAAGTCCTAAACTTGAGTGAGTACGTTAATGAATCACACCAGCTTGATGAATGGAGCAAGATTGTTGCCCCTAACCAAACTGAGAACTTTATTAAGCGTTTAGAATGGTCAGGCTATACTCCTAATCAAGCTCTATGGGCTTTAAATCCTCCTGAAGATGCGGTTCCTGCTCATCCAAGTTGGTTAGATTTCTTGACTTGTTTGCGTCAAGTTCTCGTGGAGGCTGGATGTAGTTTTAGTCAAGAGAAAGGCGCAAACCAGTATTCTACAAAGTCTCAGCCTTTACCTTTTGAAGAACTCTGGTTGCCTTTATGTGATTGGGGAGTGACTGAGATTAAACAGCGTTTATCTCTAGACTTCTTAGAGGCAGTTAGTGATGATGCTGTAAACAGTCTAACAGAAACACTACTTACCCGTCTTTGTCAATTAAGTGAGAAAATTCTGTGGGAGGAATTTCACAAAGGTCGAACTCCCGGTCAAATACTGTTAGCTCATCTAGGAGATAATGGTGATGGTAGTGGACTGCCTATAAGGGAGGCTTACTTAACATTTATTCAAGATAATCTTCAGGATGGTCTTGAAAAGATATTAACGATATATCCTGTTTTAGGACGCTTGTTGGCAACAGTAGTAGAATTGTGGCTAGAATCAAGTGTTGAACTCTTGAAACGTATTCATGAAAGCCGACAAGAGTTAGAGATTTGCTTTGGTATTTCAATCAATGCCAAAATAAGTGACATTCAACAAGGAATGAGTGATTTTCATCGAGGGGGGCGTTCTGTTGCAGTCCTACACTTTAAAGAATCAGACCATAAAGAGGAAACGCCTAAAAAAGTAGTATATAAACCTAAAGACATGAATGTAGATTCTGTCTATCAACGATTGCTTGGTATCATCAATCAACAGATTGGAGAAAATGTATTTCGGGTTTTGAAAATCCTTCCCATGCAAGGATTTGGTTTTATGGAGTTCGTGGAACATCGTCCCTGTGTTAATGATCAAGAGTTAAGTAATTTTTACAAAAATGCAGGCCGATTGATGGCAGTTCTTCATATATTGGGTTGTACAGATTGTCACCATGAAAACTTAATTGCGTGTGGAGAGCAATTAATACTTATTGATACTGAGACTCTTTTAGAAGGCGATGTTGGTAATCATACTAATAATGATGACATTGCTATTAGCAGTTTACAAGAGTCAATGGGAAGCTCAGTTTTACGTATTGGCTTGTTACCGCAATGGCTATTTATAGGACGAAAAGCTCATGCAGTTGATATTAGTGCTTTAGGTATAATACCTCCTAAAAGTTCTTATATTGAACAACCTGGATGGTTAGGGATTAATAGTGATGGAATGTTTTGGGGAGAAGTAGAGACACCCGTTGACATCCCCACTAGCTCTCCTTTCCCCATCGGCAGTTCTAATCGTCTAAAAGAATTTCAAGGGGAACTGTGTGAAGGATTTCGCATACAAATGCAACAATTTCTTGATTATCGTCAGGCATGGTTAGATTCAAATTCTATACTTAAAAATTTTGCTGGCTTACCCCGTCGGATTGTTCTTCGCGCTACTCGTATCTACTTTCTCATTCAACTTCAGTGTTTAGAACCTGCTTCCTTAAAAAATGCAATAGCCTACAGTCTTAAACTAGAACAACTTGCTCGTAGTTATGTTTTGGCTATCGAAAAACCGATTAATTGGGCGGTTTTTGAGGCTGAACTAAGACAAATGGAACAATTCGACATTCCATTTTTTGAACATTTAATTGATAGTGATACCTTAACCTTATCTGACGGCTTGCCCAATATTGAGCGTTTTTTAGATACCTCTGGTTTATTAGCTTGTCGAAGAAGGTTAGAAGAACTGTCAATTGATGAAATTAATTTTCAAATACAATTAATTAAAGGAACAATAGAAGCCAAGCAAATTAAAGTTAGTTCTCTAGAAACTCCGACAGAACAAATTAATATATCTGATACTTGCTCAAGTATTGACTATAAATTTGATGAAGTAATTCGTATCGCCAAACAGTTACAGCAACAAGCAATCAGAGATCAGCGTGGCTATCCTGAATGGTTAGGTATAGACATCGGACAAGATCAAGAAAAATTTAACTTTGGTTTAGTTGGTCTTTCCCTCTATGGAGGTCGTTGTGGTATTGCTTTACTTTTTGCCGCCTTAACTCATTTTTTAAGACAACAAAACTCGGATTTAGAATATCAAGAATCTTTAGTTAACGATATTCGTGGTTCTGTCGCTCATATCTTAGATATTGTTAAATCAAAAGATAGTTTTCTTTTATTTCGTTATTTACGAGATCAACCTCTTGGGTTATCAGGAACTGGTGGAATCCTTTTAACACTCCAGATTCTAAGCCAGTTAGAAATCAACCCTATTGACGAGAGATTTGCTGACTATGGAAGAGTCGCTCAAGTGATTATAGATTGTCTTACCTTAGAACGTATCAATAAAGATCAAGAATGTGATTTAATTAGCGGTTGCGCTGGCTTGATTGGTTCACTTTTATCAATAGCTCAAGATGTTGAAAGCAAAAATTTGTCATCTCAAAAATCTTTAGACTTAGCTATTATATGTGGAGAGCATCTGATCTCTCAACAAATGGAAAATGGCGGATGGTTGACCTTAAGAGATACAAAGCCTCTAACAGGTTTTTCTCATGGTGTTTCTGGGATTATTGCTGCTTTAGCTCGTTTATATCAACTGACGGAAGATGAACGTTTTTTAACTGCTATTCAAAAAGGTTTAGTTTACGAACGCTCTGTATTTTGTCTTGAAAAAAGAAACTGGCCAGATTTTCGCTCCAGTCCTGAACCAAAAAAATTTATGAACAGTTGGTGTCATGGCGCTCCCGGTATTGCCTTGAGTCGTCTGTGTCTCAAACAATCAGGGATATGGGATGAGCAAATCGCCACAGAAATAGAAATAGCTCTTGAAACTACCGCAAAACAAGATATGGGTGTCGATCATCTCTGTTGTGGAAGCTTTGGTAGAGCAGCTATTTTGAAATTGGCCAGTGATTTTAACATGGGTGATAAATGGGATCTGTTTGCTCAGAAAGTAGTAGAATTAAGTCTGAAAAGAGCTTCAAACCAAAACTCTTACCGCCTTTTTTCAACTCAAGAAGGTGAATTACTGTTACCTGGATTATTTACTGGGATGGCAGGAATTGGACTTCAGTTATTATCATATAGTAGCGGGAAGACAAAACAAATAGTTGCACAATGTCTAACATCAAACTTACTTTAATTTTAATAAGCATCTCCCACTTGTCTGCTCACCAAGGCGTAGCAGTGTGAAGATCAAGGTTTGATAAGTTATCTTCAGTATGTATGGAAAAAGATCATAAACTAAGACAGCAGATTGGATTGACAAAAGGAGGCATAACACCACTTATTATGCTTCCTGCTGTCCAATATTTACTAATCTCTTAAACTCCATGAATTGGCTATAAGTAGGTCGGCGGAAAAGTTTCTAACTATGTAACGAAAAGTTAAGAATGGTTATTTTTGTTAAAATGAATACGTTCTGTACTGTATTGTCCTTTTTCTCCCCTAGCTTTAACCCCATTCATTACGGCATATGCAAG
>NZ_JAQMTJ010000239.1:0-12788 GCF_028330815.1 Dolichospermum lemmermannii CS-548 | reverse complement strand
TCAAACCAGTAATCTCCAAAAACCTAACCCCCCTACCCCCCTTCCCTGCAAGGGAATGGGGGTTTTAAAGCCTCTCCCCTTGCAGGGGAGAGGTTTGGAGAGGGGTCAGTCTATACATTCAAAACTTTTCAAACACCCTCTCAGACAATTTCACCATCTATTTTCCCCTTTCCCGATGATTAGCAGCTTGTAATAATAAAGATTCAGCAAAAGAAATTGCCTCATTTGCCGATTTACCACCAGCTAACTGAGCCAATTCTTCCCGACGAGTAGTTAAATTATCCAAACTTGTCACCCTCACCACAGTCCGCTGTTCATCATTACTATTTCTGGCTTTATTAATAACTAATTTATCAACGCGAAAATGACGATCTGCCATTGCGGCAACTAGAGGCTGATGAGTTACACATAATACTTGATGTCCTTGACTAAGTTGGTGCAATTTTTCCGCTATAGCTTGGGCAACTCTACCAGAAACTCCCACATCAATTTCATCAAATATCATTGTTCCCACTTCATTTCCTTGATGGAAACAAGCTTTTAAAGCTAGTAAAAAACGGCTCATTTCTCCACCAGAAGCAATTTCTGTTAATGGTTGAATAGGTTCACCGGGGTTAGGACTAAACATAAAAGTAATTTTATCTGCACCTGTAGCTGCGGGAGAAATGGGGACAATTTCTACTTGAAATTTCACCTTATCCATCGCTAACGGCTTGAGTTCAGCTAATAACCGAGATTCTAAATTAGCCGCAGTTTGCCGCCGTAATTGGCTTAATTGGTGACTAATTTGTTGGAGTTCTTGTAAAGATAATTGTTCTTGTTGTTCTAAAGTTTCGATAGATTGTTCACTATTATTTAATTCAGCTAATTCAGTTTGAATACGTTCATAATAAGAAATAGCTTCCGTCAGAGTCGGTCCATATTTGCGACAGATTTGTTTTAATTCCCGTATCCGTTCATCCACCTCTTCCAACCGTTGCGGATCTGCTTCTAACCCTTCTCCATAAATACTAATTTGTCTCCCCACTTCCATTACCGCTGCAACGGCATCTCGCACCAATTCCAACAAAGATTGTAATTGAGAATCATACTCCACCATGTGAGTTAATGTCATCTCTCCATCGGCTAATAAATCAGCAGCAGTCCGAGTTTCCTGATCATCTTGATACAAAGCCTGATAAACTTTGTAACTCATTTGTTGTAAATCCACAACATGATTCAGGCGTTCCCGTTCTTGATTTAATTGTTCCATTTCCTGGGCATCATCAAGATTAGCAGCACCCAATTCTTGGACTTGATATGTTAATAAATCCAATTGTTGCAGCCGTTCCCGTTCCGATGTCCGGCGTTTTTCCAGCGCTTGCCGGGCTTGTTGATATACAATGAAAGCAGCAGCGACATTTTGGCGTTTTTGCAACAAAGCATCACCACCATATAAATCTAACCAATCTCGAACTTGGGCAGATTGTCCCACTTGTACCGTTTGTCCTTGTGCCGTAATTTCTACCAAGTTATCCCGTAATCCTGCCATTAAGGGGCGATTTACCAGCACTCCATTTACTCTTGATCTACTGCGGATATTACTGGTAGTAGTGGCAATTTCTCGACTAATGATCACAGCATGATCATCGGTTAAATCAATTTCTTGTTCACTCAACCAAGCTGCTAGGGGCGGAGTAACGCTAAAAGTCGCCTCCACTATAGCGCGATTTGTGCCAGTTCTAATCACCCGACTAGAGACTTTACCACCTAAAACCGCATCAATAGCATCTAATATAATTGATTTTCCTGCGCCGGTTTCTCCCGTCAACACATTCAAACCCGCACCAAAATCCAATTCCAAATGATCAATTAAGGCGAAATTTTCAATTCTTAAATATAGCAGCATTTAAATAATCCTTACTATTGCAGATTTCCCCGGTTTCAAATTATGTTTCGCGCAAAGGCACAAAGAAGCAAAGGCGCAAAGGTGAAGATTTTTAATTTTCCTTTTTTCTACTTCAATATGGCTATTAGCAACGCTCAAAACTTAGAGGTGTAAGGGTTTAGTTCAGGCTTTACCCTACCTGTAGAATCAAAGTTAGGCTATAGGAAACAGAGTAATGGTTGTATCTCCACTCCCAGCCGCTAATATTTTACCATCTGGACTAAAAGCAATTGAGTAAATTACAGAATCGGTACATTTTACACTGGAAATTTCTTCTCCACTAGCGACTGACCATAATTTCACTGTTTTATCTTTACTAGCGCTCGCTAAAATTTGTCCATTGGGACTATATGCAACGGAACAAATATGATCAGAATGTCCTGATAAGGTTTTAATTTCTTGACTAGTTTCTAGATTCCAAAGTTTAATAGTTTTGTCTTGACTACCACTAATTAAAGTTTTTCCGTCGGGACTAAATGCTAGAGAAGTAATCCCTCCAAACCAATCAGAATGTCCTGTTAATGTTTTCACTTTATTTTCAGCTAATTGTAAAATCCTGATAGTTTTATCATTACCACCTGCACTACTAGCTAATAGTTTACCGTCGGGACTAAAAGTTACAGATAAAACATCATCGGTATGACTTTTGAAAGAGTAAACTTCTTTTCCTGTTTCTAATGACCACATTTTAACTGTTTTGTCTTTACTTCCACTGGCTAAAATTTTTCCCAAGGGACTAAATGCGACAGCATTAACTCTTTCTTGATGTCCTGTAAAAGTGAAAATTTCTATTCCTAAATTTACATCCCACAATTTAATAGTTTTGTCATCACTTCCACTGACTAAGAATTTACCATCTGGACTAAAACCTACGGAATTAATCCCTCTAGACCAAGAAGATTCTCCATGTCCTTTAAAGGTGCGATGTTGCTGAGTTGCTAAATCCCACAATTTAATGATTTTATCATCACTACCACTTGCTAAAAATCTACCATCTGGACTAAAAGCGACAGAGAGAACTTTATGTTTATGTCCTTTGAGATTACTGAAAAATACTAATTTTCCTGTTTTGTCATCTGTTATAGATGTGGTAGGAATTACTTCTAGTGTTTCTTGATAATTATCTGATTCTTTTATACTTGATTCATTTGCTAACTGTGACGGGTTAAACCAAGTATTTAATTCTGTTAATACATCCAATGTTTTCAAAGATTCGTTAATAGAATTACCAATAGAATCTAAGTTATTAATTCTATTAATTTCTTCTCTTTCTTGACTTGCTGTTTCTGGTATTGGATTTGTTTGCGAATTTGATTTATTTTCAACCTGTAACGGTTGTACCAAAGCTGTAAATAAACTATCTAATTCTGTTAATCCATCTGTCAACCGTTGGTTAATAGAATCAAGGATATCATTATTTTTGGAAATTTCACTTTCTTGCTTTTCTTTAATTTCACCTATTGATTGGTTTTGTTCTAAAATTGTCTGATGTAATTTTTGTGTTGAATTATCAATTTCTGCAAATCGAGAATTAACAACTTCGATTTGTTGATGAATTTGGGTAAATTTCTGACTTTGATTTTCTTGATTATCCCGTAATTCTGCTAGTTGTTGATGACTGCTTTCATTGCCATTTTTGATAGAAGGTTCAATTTCTGCAAATCGAGAACTAAAGACTTGTAGCTGTTGATTAATTTGTGATAATTCAGTTTGCAATTCTGCAATATTTCTCAAATATTCATCTTTATCAACAGTAGAACCTAAACTTTCTAGAGAAATATCTAATTGCTGTACCCGATTATTGACAATTTGCATTTGTTGATGAACTGCATTAAATTCTGTACTTAATTTTTGCATTGATCTTTGAATTTTCTGGTCAACAATTTGACTAATTTCCTGTTTGTACACTTCAAGTTTTCCCAAACGTTCATTAATAGCACTTTCAATAGTTTGGTCAATAATTTGGCTGAGTTGTTGTCTCCAAACTTCGATTTGTTCCAAACGTTGATTAGAGGTATTCATGGTTTTTTCTACCTGGTGAAATTCTTCAGTGATATTTTGCAAACTTGTTTGTAATTGCTCAATTTGTGATTGGGAATAATTAAACTTAGGACGATTAACTAAATTTAAAGCTACACTTAAACCCAGGGGAATAACTGCATAAACCACCTGTTGCGTCACTGTCGCTACTATTGTTCCTAATACTGATAACCCCAAACATACATACTCGCTAACTTCTAGCAACTGACGATTATTCATGTTAACTGGTATTACTTGTCAAGTCGTGATTACTATATCACAAAACATAGTCAATAAAATTCAGCAAATAAAACTTTATACTCTTTGCGCCTCTGCGTCTCTGCGTGCAAAAAATTCTTTTCTTCCGCAACGCTAATTTTTAGATATGAGAACTTTCAGATTGTATATCTTGACAATAGCATAAAATTTCCAGATGTCAATACCCTAGTAAAATCCTTAGCTTATTAATACATGAGATTCTCAGTAGAAAAAAGACACAAGAGCCGCTATGAATTACCAAAAATGGTATTAAAATCCATTGTCAGGAACAAGCGGAAGATGGGTTCTATTAAGATAGCATTAGTATTATAATGTATCAGTTACACCAAGACATAAGACCAAGTTCTCATTAAGAGGGAACTAGGATGCTTGCGGAGTTTGATTTTTACGATATTGAACCATTTATGTATACATATCAATGGACAAATAGAGCGGGGAGCAATTCTTCAAGTAACTTGTTAACAGATTTTCAGCGACAAATGCTGTTAAAATCATTACAAGAGAATTGCTCTCAATGCCAGCGGCAACGGATTCAAATTATGTTGTTAGCGGACAAAGGGATAACTCAAGCAGAAATTTGTGAAATTTTGGGGTGTTGTCCCGCAACCGCTAGACATTGGATACACATAGCTCGTCAGGGAATGGCGCATCAATGGCAAGATTGTCCGATTGGTCGTCCTAAATTAGTTAGTAATGAATACTTACAACGATTAAAAGAATTATTTTACAGTAGTCCTCGTGATTATGGTTATGTTTATCAACACTGGACATTGAATTGGTTACAGAAACATCTATGCGAAGAATTTGGCTTTGAAGTGAGCGATCGCCACTTTAAGCGAATTCTCAAACAAATGGGCTTATCCACTCGACCGAAACCCAGTCATGATGGACAAAATAGCCCAAAATCAGCTACAGAACCCAAAATATCAATTGCTGACCTCAAAAAAGCAAATACCACCGATTCCTCAGAAATTATACCTATTAATTTTCACAAAGCAGTAAAGGATTTAGACATTTATGGCGCACAATATATCCGCTCAATTAGTATCTCTGCAACAAATCAACAATACATTGGGGTATTCACTAACCGCAGAAGAATTTTATCACTATCTTCCCGAACTTCAATCTATCAACCCTAAAGTCGGCAAATTCTGGACAGGAAAGAATGTTGAACCGGGCATTTACATTATCATTACGGGCAAAGTCAGACTATTAGATGATAAAGACGAATTAATTACTACTCTAGAATCTGGAGAATCTTTCAGTGAATTTACTTTGTTTCCCCAATCTAAATTTGAGCCTTATGCAGCCAGAGCTTCAGCAAATTTACAGTTATGCTTCTTGCCAGAAAAGTTACTATTGCCATTAATAGCCAAGTATCCCCAAATTCGAGAACATTTATGGGAGAAAGCATACTCACTCCTGAGAAACACAGATTATACACCGATAAAACCAAGCTCTCCAGAGAACGACAATTCAGATTCAACCCCCTATTTGACCTCAGAATCAAAAATTAGTAAAGCCTATTTTCCCAGTCCCAGACAACGGGTGGGGCATTTATGGCAAAAGGTGATGGGACGCTATCCATTCTTTGCCCAACAGAGTGGTTCTGACTGCGGGGCAGCTTGTCTAGTCATGGTGTCCCGGTATTGGGGGAAACGTTTTAGTGTAAATCGCTTGCGTGATATTGCCAATGTAGACCGCAATGGTGCATCCTTGCGAGGGTTATTAACAGCAGCAGAAAGTCTAGGTTTTGCCACTAGACCTGTCAAAGCTAGTTTAAAGCAGTTAGGAAAGCAAAAATTACCTGCTATTGTTCACTGGGAAGGCAAACATTACATAGTGGTCTACGAAATTACCCCTAAATATGTAATTGTGGCGGACCCTGCTATTGGTCAACGCACCCTCACCCATGAGGAATTTAACAACGACTGGACTGGTTATACATTGTTGTTACAACCGACAGCAATGCTCAAAGAAACGAAAGAGACATCTACACCTTTTTGGCAGTTTTTCGAGTTAATAAAACCCCATTCTGTAGTCATGTTGGAAGTATTTATCGCTTCCATATTTATCCAGATATTTGGCTTAATTACCCCCCTATTTACCCAATTAATTTTAGATCGGGTAGTGGTACAACGGTCAGAACTGACCCTGACAGCAGTAGGAATAGGATTGTTGATTTTTAGCCTTTTTCGGGTGGCTATGACGGGTTTAAGGCAATATCTTTTAGATCATATAGCTAATCGGATAGATTTAGCATTAATTGTCGGTTTTATTCGTCATACATTGCGTTTACCCCTGAGTTTTTTCGAGACTCGTTATGTGGGGGATATTATTTCTCGCGTGCAGGAAAACCGCAAAATTCAACGCTTTTTATCGGGTGAAGCATTATCAATTCTCCTAGATTTATTCACTGTCTTTATTTATCTAGGCTTGATGTTTTGGTACAGTTGGAAAATGGCATTATTAGCTTTAATAATTGTCCCACCTTTTGCCTTATTAGCCTTAATTGCCACACCCTTTTTACAAAGGATTTCCAGAGAAATATTCAATGCAGTTGCCAAGGAAAGTAGTTATTTAATAGAAGCTTTAACTGGTGTGAGAACTGTCAAAGCTACAGCAGTAGAACAAACAGTAAGATGGCATTGGGAAGAGTTATTAAATAAAGAGATAAAAACCAACTTTTCCGGGCAAGTTATCGGCAATAATTTACAAATTTTCAGTAACACAATTGAAGCAGTAGCTACCACAGCTTTATTATGGTTTGGGGCATATTTGGTAATTCATAATCAGTTAACTGTGGGACAACTAGTAGCATTTAATATGCTGCTGGGTAATATTATTCGCCCCTTCCAACGGTTAATTGTCTTATGGAATGAATTGCAGGAAGTTGTGATTGCAGTAGAAAGAATTAACGATGTTTTAGACACAGAACCAGAAGAAGACTTACAAAATCAATCACGGCAGAATTTACCAGCAATTCAGGGACATATTCGCTTTGAAAACGTGACATTTCGCTATCATCCAGAAAGCGATATTAATATATTAGAAAACCTCAGTTTTGAAATCAAACCCGGACAAATGGTAGCTTTAGTGGGACGCAGTGGCTCAGGAAAAACCACCATTTCTAAATTAGTTATCGGCTTATATCCCCCCACAGACGGTAAAGTTTTAATTGACGGACAAGATATTACCAGTCTTTCCTTGCGTTCTTTTCGACAACAAATTGGTGTAGTTGACCAAGACACATTTTTATTTGGTGGAACAATTCGAGAAAATATCAGTTTAGGACATCCAGGAATACCTTTATCAGAAGTAATTGCAGCAGCAAAAATGGCTGGTGCTGATGAATTTATCAAAAAATTACCAATGGGTTATGAAAGCCAAATTGGTGAAGGTGGAGGTTTATTATCTGGTGGACAAAGACAGAGAATAGCCATTGCTAGAGCATTATTAGGTAATCCCAAATTATTGGTTTTAGATGAGGCAACTTCTCACCTAGATACCGAATCAGAAAGGATAATTCAACAGAATTTTAACACAATTCTCAAAGGAAAAACTACTTTAGTAATTGCCCATCGTCTTTCCACCGTGCGAAATGCTGATTTAATTTTGGTACTAGATAGAGGTGTGTTAATTGAAAGTGGCAGTCATGAGGAATTAATGGCTAAAAAAGGACATTATTTCTATCTAAATCAACAGCAATTACAAACACTAACGTAGGTTGGGTTGAGCCATAGCGAAACCCAACAATGATTTAATAATGATTATAGTTGGGTTTCGTTCCTCAACCCAACCTACCATAAATTCATACTAAGAAAAAGGTGCATTATGACAAGTACATTAAATGGGAATATCACAAAATCTGATGAGATATTATCACCAGAATTACCAGAAATTACCAATGAAGATTGGTCGGAAATTACCAAAGAATCACTTGATAGTTTACCACAGGTTTGGACTCGGGGACTATTATATCTTTTAGTCTTCATTGTCTCCATAGTTTTACCTTGGTCTTTACTATCTAAAGTAGATGAAACAGGTACAGGAAGAGGACGTATTGAACCTAAAGATAAAACAGTGAAATTAGATGCCGCTGTAGGGGGAACAGTTGCGGAAATTCAAGTTAAAGAAGGTGAAACAGTCAAAGCCGGACAAACTCTATTATTATTAGAATCAGAATTAGTCAAATCAGAATTACGTCAAGTTCAAGATAAATTGGAAGGACAATTAAACCGACTTTCTCAGTTAAAATCCTCTAAAAATCAGTTAATTGTCTCCTTAGCAACCCAACAACAACAAAATCAATCTCAACAATTAGAAAAACAAGCACAAATTGATCAAGCGCAACAAAATATTAATACCCTAAAAAATGCCTATCAATTTCAGAAAGAAGAAAGATTATCTCAACTTAATCAAGCGCGACAAACCCTAATTAATAGTCAAACTACTAATCAATTAGCAGAGAGTAGTTTATTAAGTAGTCAGCGAGAAGTAAAACGCTATAGTCAACTCAGACAACAGGGAGTAATTCCAGAAATTAATTTAGTAGACAAGCAAGATATCGCTAAGGAAAAGCAAAAATTATATGCACAAACCCAATCAGATGTTCAACAAGCTAAGTTACGTTTAGCAGAACAACAAAGTAGTTATGAGCGAAATTTGCGCCAAGCTCATGCCGATATTGAACAGGCTAAATTGCGACTGGGAGAACAGCAAAGAAGCTATCAAACTTTAACTCTTTCTGGTCAGTCAGCGGTGTTAAAAATCGCCGAACAACAGAAAAGTTTAGATACAGACATTAGTTCCCTCAAATCAGATATTTCTCAAACTAAACGCCAAATTGATGCCTTAAAATTTCAGTTAGGACAGCGAGAAATTAAAGCTTCTGTGAATGGGATATTATTTCAACTACCAATTCAAAAACCCGGCTCAGTTGTGCAAGTAGGGACAATGGTTGCCGAAATTGCTCAAGATAATTCACCCTTAATAATTCGAGCGCAAATGGCAACTACAGATAGTGGTTTTTTGCGGTTAGGATTACCAGTAAAACTCAAATTTGATGCTTATCCGTTTCAGGATTATGGTATTATCTCAGGAGAGTTAATTAAAATTTCTCCTAATACGATAGAGATAGATACAGCCAATGGCAAAGTAGCCGCTTATAACTTAGAAATTTCTCTCAAAAAAAGTTGTATTCCCTCTGCTAATAAATGTATTCCTTTGCGTCCAGGGGATACAGCAACCGCTGAGGTAATTGTCCGTCAGCGACGAATTATTGATTTTCTACTTGACCCCTTTAAAAAATTGCAACAAGGAGGAGTGAAATTGTAGAAAATTTATCGAATTACCTCCCTTAGTCCTCCCTTGTTTCCCTCGTTCCCATACTCTGTATGGGAATGAATTACGGAAGGCTCTGCCTTCATTAATACTAGGTCATGGAGGCAGAGCCTCTAAGTAGCATTCCCAGTCGGAGACTGGGAACGAGAAGGGGGAAAACAATTAATTCAGTCCCCTCCCTTTAGTCTTTCCCCTCGTTCCCATACTCTGTATGGGAATGAATTACGGAAGGCTCTGCCTTCATTAATACTAAATCATGGAGGCAGAGCCTCTAAGTAGCATTCCCGGTCGGAGACTGGGAACGAGAAAAAATTCATCGAATTGTCCCCTCCCCTTAGCAAGGGGAGGGTTAGGGTGGGGTATAATTTATGTATTTAAGGAGCAAATTATGTCCGAACCTATCACCATTACCCAATCAGATATTTTACAACAAATTAAATTATCCTGTAAAATACCTGAGTTAGTTGAGCAAATTGTCAACCGAAAAGTGATTATAAATGCTGCGGAAGAAGCAGGGATAAAAGTAGAAGTTGAAGAATTACAAAAAGCAGCGGATTTTCTGCGATTAACTAATGATATGACCAGTGCTAATGACACTTGGAAATGGTTAGAAAAACATAGTTTATCTATAGATGATTTTGAAGATATAGTCTATACTGGTGTGGTTACTGGTAAGTTAAGCAAGCATTTATTTTCTGATCAAATCGAACCTTTCTTTTTTGAAAATCAGCTAAATTATGCTGGTGTTGTCATGTATGAAGTTGTATTTAATGATGAAGATCTAGCAATAGAACTTTTTTATGCAGTCAAAGAAGGAGAAATGAGTTTTTATGATGTGGCTCACCAATATATTCAAGATGTAGAATTACGTCGTAAAGGGGGATATTTAGGAATATTAAATCGTCGGGATTTAAAGCCAGAAATATCTGCTGCTGTTTTTGGTGCGAAACCCCCACAGGTAATTAAACCGATAACTACTTCTAAGGGAGTACATTTGATTTTTGTTGAGGAGATTATTCAACCGGAATTGAATGATAAATTGCGTCAGCAAATTGTCAGCGATTTACTATTAAGTTGGATCAAAAAACAAGTTAATCAAACAGAGATTAATGTGAATTTCGAGTGATTTAATCACAAAAATGAAAAATGTTCTCGTTCCCATACTCTGTATGGGAATGAATTACAGAAGGCTCTGCCTTCATTGATACTAAGTCACGGAGGCAGAGCCTCTAAATGGCATTCCCAGTCGGAGACTGGGAACGAGAAATTGGTTTTATGCTCTGAGAGGGTGTTTGAAAAGTTATGGTTGATGTATCAAATATTTTTTACCCCACCCTAACCCTCCCCTTGACAAGGGGAGGGAACTGGATTTTTATTGTTTCCCCCCTTTACAAGGGGGGACTAAGGGGGGTAGCAATGTGATGAAAATTACGGAATACCACTTTTCAAACATCCTCTGAGATTACACTACTCAAATTCTGAGATTAAAACAGATCCACTACCCATTTAACGCCTTTAGTAACTGCCCAAGCTACGTCATAAGCAAAGCTAGTTTCTGGTGTTGGTTTACCGCCAAAAATCGAATTAATAAAACTATCCTCTGTTAATTCTTGCAAGTAGTCTGAATTGATATCTAGAATGCTGATTCTACCTTTCATGATGTTAATTTTCTCCACACTAATAACAATTGATTTCTGCAAAACAAGAAGGCAACTTTTAATTAGTTTCCATTCCAAGCATCAGAAACACCTTTTTTAATATCGGACCAATGGTCTATAACATAAACAGCAACAGCAACCCACCAAAAACCACCTTGAATTAAATATTGTTCTTCAGCAGTCAGTTCAACAAAGTTTTCACTATGCAAGTCAGCAATTTGAATGCGAGCCATTTTGGTATTCTCCTTGGTTTTAAAAAGTCAAAAAATCTAGAAAAAATCGGAAACTCAGATTATGGTGCAAGATATTAAGTCAACAAGCCGTTGGTGTGGCTACTTGAATTGACAATTCAGAAGCATTGTAATTATCCGTAATTACTTGCGGACAACGCATACAAGCCGCCTTACCTTCCTGTTGCCACCAACGACAATCACGACGTATAGAACAGGGAGGTAATTCCTCTCCTACTGTCGGTAAATTTTCGACAATTCGTGTAGCTAAACCACAATTTTTCCCATCAAAATGTTGACAACCATTTGTGGCACAAGTTGAAGCTGTACGAAATACTTCCGCAGGTGTCACAGGACTAACTTTAGCTATTAGTTCATCTGTGATAGGTTGAGGCTGTTTCAGATAGGCTACACGAGGTTCTGCTACTGTTCCACCAATGATACCGAAAACAAAACTTTCCCCTGGTTCTGGTCTAGCACTGGGGCAGAGTGTAGTTTTTTCAGCAATTTCCTTCATCCATTTAGCCTCCAAATAAGAGGATTTTTATGCCAAATAAGTATCAGTTGGGAGTGCGATTTTTCCTATTGTGATAGGCTCACGGATGATTATTCCCAACCAAATGGGTTTGATGAGTCTCACACCGCTTGTGGTAAGAGCTATACCACCAGAAACGTTTTTAGCTTCTTCATCAGATACAGATGCTAGAGCCTCATTACGACGCGCTACTGCATCATTAACAGCACTATCAATTAGGTCGTTGATTTCAAGACGATGATTATTCATGTTAATTTTCCTCAGAAGTCTGTAGGTGAATTAATTTGTTAGGGTTGTTATTCTTTATTTCCCGACTAAGTAAGTCGGCACGATAAAATCAATATACATTTTTTTCGTAAAAACCCTTAAATAACCTATCTATAAGGTATTTGTCGAATTTACATTTCGTTACATATGTTGATTGTTTAACGCCAACTTACTTACATCTTTATTAAAAATAAAAACCTCTGTCTAGAGACTTAGACAAAATAAAAGTGACATAATTGTTTCAGTTTTGTCACCTTCAATAGCTTGATGATAACAGCATTTTCCGCACAAATATCCGTAAAATTGCCTTTTTATGTTAAGAATATTACTAAAAAATAGACAACTACGGACTAAAAATAGCCAAAAAAAGGGACATAATTGCTGCAATTTTGTCACTTTTGCCTATTAACTTAAATCCCACATTCCGCACCCCAAAATGTTACAGAGGGAAATTACGGAGATGAAAATCAAAGGGAGCATCAAAACAAACAGATAAAGTGAAAAAAGGCATTTGAGAAACAGTAAATCAC
>NZ_JAQMTJ010000238.1:0-3663 GCF_028330815.1 Dolichospermum lemmermannii CS-548 | reverse complement strand
ACTTTGCACTACTAACCATCTTTGTTCTATCCCTGCATAATTTTGGATTTTTGATGCTAATTTATATCCTGGTATTGTACTATCAATAAATTCTGATTCTGCTAATGTTGATATTAATGATTTTGCTGCTTTTATGCTTAATGGTACTCGACATAACCAACGTAATTCTGACATCATTTTCAGGTTTGATTCTGTATATAAGGCGCAGTCTGCTACTAAGTAAGTCGGCACGATAAAATCAATATACATTTTTTTCGTAAAAACCCTTAAATAACCTATCTATAAGGTATTTGTCGAATTTACATTTCGTTACATATGTTGATTGTTTAACGCCAACTTACTTATGAGACTGTTAACTTCTAATTGTTGCTGATACTCAACTGCTATTTTACCAAAACATGATGAGTCGGATTGGTTTCCCGATGCTAGTTTTAAAAATATTGGTATGTCTCCATCTCCTGAACATATCATTTCTATGATGAACTGTTTTAAATCTGGTCTATGGTCACGAGAATAACCGTGGGTGATGGTAATTTCTTTTGGTGATTTTACTGCTAATTCTTCTAATTCTTGATTATTGACTACTTTTTGACTCTCAAATATTACTTCTGGTAAGCTGGTGTTATACTGCCCATGTACGTGCATTGATGATGAATCTAGATGTGATGTTGATAGTGATACTCCAAATTTTTGTGCTGCTTTTAAGGCAATGATAAAAAATATTGTATCCAATCCTTTGATAAATAGTTTATCCATCACTCTCCCCAGTTTATCGTCATTGAGATATTCTGGTTTTACTCCTGAACAATTAGATGTTCACAAGCGATTGTTTCAAAATATTCAGGAAACATATATAAGGGTTTTGATACGAATCCTAACCCGTTTATTATCATGGCTTTTACTACTTGACCCGGACTTACTTTCTCTTTTTTTTCAACTCCTATTATTTCGTTGATTATTTCTACTAATCCTATTGAGTCTATTATTTCTGCTACTATCCCTAGATGGTCTAAGTAAGTTGGCGTTAAACAATCAACATATGTAACGAAATGTAAATTCGACAAATACCTTATAGATAGGTTATTTAAGGGTTTTTACGAAAAAAATGTATATTGATTTTATCGTGCCGACTTACTTATGTTTTGAATTTCTATTTCTTGCGGTTTCAATTTCACAACAGATTCCTCTACTTGTTCTAAAGGGATTCTCTCATTTCTTGTTTTCTGAACAATTAATTTTTCTTACTATTGTATTTTCTCTTTCTTTCAGTCCCGTTACGAAGTTTCACTTTCTCACTCCATGCCCCGATTAATGCTACTTACTCTCATTAAGCCTCTTCATCTAGGAATTATTCTTAGTTATTATGTACTACTTACTAGGCTTTTTTGATATGTGACAGTTGAGGGTGCGGAATGTGGGATTAAAAAGTAGTAGTTTGTAGTTTGGGTTGACACAAGGAAATCCAACAATACCTACCATTAATAATGCTAAATTGCAGCCCAAAAACCCTGTATCTGTTCACATTATCTCACCCAACCATTACCAACTATCATGTAAATGAGAGAAGACAATATAACCATGACATTGTTTTGTTTCCCTAAAACCTTTTTATCGGATTTCGGGTATTCTTTTTTCTATCACACTTTCTGCATTAAGGAAATCCCTGGCTTATCTGTCAAAATTAACACACTAGTATCTCCTGTCAAAATACTTTATTTGTTTCAAAAAGGTTCAGTATTTACGTATTCGCATAATATTTAAAGTTATCATTGACTCTTAATAGTATTAATCTTACAATTAAGGGCGGGGTTTACCCGCCCCTACAGGCAATTTTGCCGAAATAAATGGCAAGAATTAACTTGAAAGTTTAACCAGAAGTATCTTACTTCTGAGCTTCAGCAATGGGAACCCACTCAGTGTGGAAAGATCCTTCTTTGTCCGTTCGTTTGTAGGTGTGAGCGCCGAAGTAGTCCCGTTGTGCTTGAGTTAAGTTTTGTGGCAAGCGATCGCGGCGGTAACTATCGAAGTAATCTAGAGAAGCACTGAAAGCTGGAACAGGAATACCCAACTTAGCAGCAGTGACAATTACTTCACGCCAAGCAGCTTGTCTATCGAGAATTGTTTGCTTAAATTCAGGCGCTAACAACAAGTTAGGTAAAGCGGGATTTTCGTCAAATGCTTTCTTAATCTTATTCAAGAAACCAGCGCGAATAATACAACCACCTTTCCAAATCCGCGCCATTTCGCCCAGATTTAAATCCCAATTGTAAGTTTTGGAAGCTGTAGATAACAGCGCCATACCTTGAGCATAAGAACAGATTTTGGAACAATAAAGAGCATCACGCACCATGTTCACAAAAGCTGCAATATCGCCACCATACTTAGCATTTGGTCCGGTGATGACCTTAGAAGCAGCAATCCGTTCATCTCGAATTGAAGAGAGAATTCGAGCATTTACCGCTGCTGTAATTGTCGGAATAGCTACACCCAATTCTAAAGCAGTTTGTACAGTCCAACGACCAGTTCCCTTTTGACCGGCTGCGTCAACAATCAAATCAACGAGGGGAATCTTGGTATCAGGATCTACGTAGGGGAAAATATTCGCGGTAATCTCAATCAAAAATGAATTGAGTTCGTCAGTTGTATTCCATTGAGCAAATACTTCATGGAGTTGCGCTGCACTTAAACCAGCCACATTTTTCAGCAAATCGTAGGCTTCTGCAATTAACTGCATATCACCGTACTCAATACCGTTATGAACCATTTTTACATAGTGTCCAGAACCACCAGGACCAATGTAGGTTACACAGGGACCATCATCAACTTGAGCCGCAATTTTGTTGAAAATGGGAGATAGGTACTCATAAGAGCTTCTTGTCCCACCAGGCATGAGAGAAGGACCATTCAACGCGCCTTCTTCACCGCCACTCACACCCATACCGATGTAGCGTAAACCGATGGGTTCTAATTCTTGAGTGCGTCTATCGGTGTCTTCAAACCAAGAGTTACCACCGTCAATAATGATATCACCTTCTTGGAGTAAAGGCTTGAGCTGTTGAATTACCGCATCAACAGGTTTACCAGCTTGTACCATCACCAAAATTTTGCGGGGACGTTCCAATGAGGCGACAAATTGTTCGAGGCTAAAAGCGGCTCTAACGTTCCGTCCTGGGGCGCGGTGCGCCATGAAGGCATCGGTTTTTTCACGAGAGCGGTTGTAAACTGCAATTGGGAAGCCATTTCTTTCTACGTTAAGTGCGATATTTTCGCCCATAACTGCTAATCCAATCACACCAAAGCTTTGTAGTGTCATAGTTCAGTTTAAATCTTTTGTTTGGGTTTGGCTCTTTCTCTTGCAGATCCTTTCTCTTTAAGGGTAGTCCGAGATTTTCGCTTCACTCCTAAAGAAGATATTAAGAGTTTTTCTAAAATTTAAGAAATCATCACTCACATCAATGAATTAATTTTAATTTGTATTGAAGTCCACAATTTAGTCCCAAATTTTGCAAAATTAAAATACATATAGCAGGAGTTCAGGAGTTCAGAAGGAAGAAGGAAGAAGGAAGAAATTTCTCCCCTACTTCCCCTACTCCCCCTACTCCCCTACTTCCCCTACTCCCCTACTCCCCCTACTCCCCCTGCCCCCTGTTCCCTGTTCCCTTT
>NZ_JAQMTJ010000237.1:0-5871 GCF_028330815.1 Dolichospermum lemmermannii CS-548 | reverse complement strand
CTAGTAGTCTGTCAAATTTATTTTGACGGGTTTTTGGTAGTGCGGGCATACTATGGCTAACGCCACGCTGCGCTATCGACAAGCTCAGTACAAGTCTTGCCCGCGTGAGCGAGACGCTCACACTACAGTCCATCATTTTTATCTTGACAGACTACTAGTACATCACGGCGTAAATAAAGCAACCATATTCAATCGCCAAACAGCCTACTGTATATTAGTTTTGACTTTTGACTTTTGACTTCCGCCCTGAGGTACTAGTAGCCATTCAAAATGCCCAAGCCGTAGTTAAAGGCGATCTTGCAGCCATTCAAAATGCCGAAGCTGTGAAGCGATGATATAGAAACACTAAGAGTAATGATTCGTGACGCTGTTCATTGTCATTTTCCTGATCAAGAAAAACGTCGTAAAATTGTTCATTTACAACACATTCTCTAAACAACATGAACTTAAAAGATCTCAAAGTAAAATTATTCCCCATCATCAAAATCATCTCCACTGCACTCATCACCAGCGCCATAGGCTTAGAATTATGGAATATGCAAACATCAATAACCAATAACCAACTACCGAGTATTTTAACCCCAGCTTTAATCATTGCCCATATTGCCCTATCCGCTCATTTTATTGAAGCATTAATTGCCGCTTATTATGCCCCAACACGCAATCAGACAGCAATCAAATATGCAACTTATACATTTTTTGTCGGTACAGTTGGTTTATTAGAATTGTGGGAAAATCAGGATATAGCAGCAGTTAGCAGTCAGAAAGAAGAATAATCTCAAACCTAAATTAAGGAACTGCAAGTTGATATAATTGTCTTTGTGAGGTCGCAGCGAGATTAGATTGGGATACCTCTTAATCTCATTCTGTCAGTAGAATCTCAGTGGCTTGGCTCCCTGAGAGTGTCAATCCTACAGCCTCCTTAGTGGAAATAGATAACTCGCGCATCTATCCTATGGTATTTCAACACGCTAGATAAACACTCGGCTTCTTCTCTTTTACTAGAACTCCCAGCGTATATATAAGTCCCAAGCCGATGCTTGGCTAAAAATGCGTCAGAAACATAGCTTCTGACAACATTTAATAATTGATCTGAATTACCAGGAATAACAACCACATAAGGGCGGTTTGGCACTTTACCAATGACGATCACATTATTCTGCTGGACAGTATTCACCGATTTGCTAACTTGAGGCAAACTTCGGGGAATACAATTGGGTGCTTGCCCCCAAGCCTTGGATAATAAACTATGCCATAAAACAGTTGTAACTATGGCTGTAATTAGATACTTGTTCATACCATTTTAGATTTTAGATTTTTTTTATACTACATTTGTAATTACATAAACAGATTTTTCAGTCAAGGATGAAAGTCAGCCAGGGAATAAATTCTCTGTCCAAAAGCTAAAGTCAGTTAAAACCGACTACTTAGGTATAAATAGGATAATTTTTGATTTTGAGTTAACCAGAGTGCGTTTTAACGCACCTTAGCTTTGAGACCGGAAATTCATTTCTGGGCGGGTTTGTCAGCAAACAGATAAGCCATTTTTAGCCTAAGTTGAGACCACTGACTCCAACCATCCTCCACCTGTTTGAACTATCCTTATACTTGAAACCAAAATCTAAAATTTACAATGCTAAGAGCCGGAATTGTCGGACTTCCCAACGTCGGAAAATCAACCCTATTTAACGCTGTAGTTGCTAATGCTAAAGCTGAAGCGGCTAATTTCCCATTTTGCACCATTGAACCGAATGTTGGCATGGTTTCAGTACCAGACGACCGGTTAGACGTTCTCGCAAAAATTGCTGGTTCTGCACAAATCCTAGCAGCCCGTGTTGAATTTGTTGATATTGCCGGTTTAGTCAAAGGTGCAAGTCAAGGAGAAGGACTGGGTAATCAATTTTTATCCCACATTCGGGAAGTTGATGCCATAGTTCATGTTGTCCGTTGTTTTGAAAACGATGATATCATTCACGTAGCCGGTTCTGTTGACCCAGCGCGAGATATTGAAATCATTAATTTAGAACTTGGTTTATCTGACTTATTCCAAATTGAAAAACGGATTGATAGAAGTCGCAAACTCGCACGCACTAGCAAAGATGCCCAGGTTGAAGTAGAAATTCTCGAAAAATTAGCCGCTGCTTTAAATGAAGGTAAATCTGTCCGTCAAGTTGGTTTGAATGCCGAAGAATCGGAAATTATCAAAGGCTTAGGACTACTTACCAATAAACCAATTATTTACGCTGCTAATGTTTCTGAAGAAGATTTAGCCACAGGTAATGATTTTGTTGAGAGCGTTCGAGAAGTTGCTGCGGTCGAAAATGCCCAAGTTGTCATTGTTTCTGCTCAAGTAGAAGCGGAATTAGTGGAATTACCAGAAGCAGATAAAGCTGATTTTCTGGAATCTTTAGGTGTAAAAGAAGGTGGTTTAAAATCCTTAATTCGCGCAACTTACACTCTATTAGGTTTGCGGACTTATTTCACCTGTGGACCGAAAGAAACCCGCGCTTGGACAATTAATGCCGGAATGTCTGCACCTCAAGCCGCAGGAGTTATTCACTCTGATTTTGAACGGGGATTTATTCGGGCAGAAACTGTGGCTTATCATGATTTAGTAACTCATGGTTCAATGAGTGCAGCCAAGGAAAAAGGCTTAGTCAGAAGTGAAGGAAAAGAGTATATTGTCCAAGAAGGTGATGTACTATTATTCCGATTTAATGTGTAAATAATCTTTAACAGGGAACAGGGAACAGAAAAGATAAATATTCTGCTTTCTTTCTTCTTTCTGACTCGGTGATAACTAAATGATCAGGTGCGTTACATTATTGATAACGCACCAGTGATCTATTCCACAAAATCAGGACGCGCTTGTTGATTGAATTTAAATTTTTCTGCTAATAATTCCCACTTTTCCTGCTCAATTATATGAATAAATTCGTCTAAATTTTCGCGGTATTGATGAAGAGAATGTAATAATGCTTGGCGATTATATTGCGCCATCATCACCCCTAATTCGGGATTTCCACCCCCAACCCTACTTGTATCTCGAAACCCTGAACTAGCAAAATTCTGGGCTAAGGCCGCGATTTCTGGATCTGTTTCACTTAAACAAGCTGCTATCAAGGAGGCACTCACCATTACAGGTAAATGAGAAATCCAACTCACAGCGCGGTCATGTTGTTCTGGTTGACAATGGTAGATAATAGAACCGAGCGATCGCACAATTTCCTCTACAATTGTCACAGCATTACTAGGTGTTGTTGCCACAGGCGTTAATACATAAGGCCGATTAACAAATAAATTTCGCTGTGCTGCTTCTATACCCGCGTCTGTTTTTCCCGCCATCGGATGACCACCGACAAAATTTTCCCACACAGGAGAAATTGCCTCAACTATAGGCATTTTAACTGAACCAACATCAGTAATAATAGTAGCCTTTGGTAAATGAGTGATCAACTCTTTCACTTGGGGGACTATCAATCCTATAGGGGTACAAATAAATACAACTTCGGCTGATGCCAACAAGCTCAAGTCCAACGACGCTTGATCAACGCTACCAAGGTTAATTGCCTTTTCACAAGTTGATTGACGACGACTGACACCTAAAACATGGTGTCCTTGCGAACGTAAATCGAAACCTAAGCAACCGCCTATAAGTCCCAGTCCTAAAATACCAATTTTCATCGTCATCTGGAAAATTTAATTTGTACTTATTCTCTCAATACTTTACCAACTTCAACTCTCAAAGTTGGCAATAGCAGGGTAGATTCATGACTTTAGAAGCAGAATTAATCGCAACCTAGGCAGAACTGGTTGTCAACTTTAGTGGTCTTAACCTAACAGAATCAAATTTTAGTAATGTCCATAAATCGAAAAAATCTAAGTATCTTGGGAATAGTAAGTTTGCACGAGTCGTAAATTTAACTAGCAAATTGTCCTGATGTGACACATTTGAGACTGAAATAGCAAATAACTATAGCATTTTTCCATTTACAGCAGTCAGCTTTGACTTCTTTTTCGCTGCTATAGCAATTATTAGGCTAGAAACTGATGAAAAAAGTTAATATCTACCGCTTTTGTGATTATGCTTTGATGGCTTTAATATCCTGTACCGTGGCTGTAAGTAAAGTTTCCCCAGCTTTGACTCAGACAGTTTCTCTAATTAACCCCACACCCGCACCTACTGCTAACTTAATTTGGCCGACCCAAGGGATTCTTTCCCAAGGTTTCCGTAAATATCAGCATGAGGGAATTGATATTGCGGGTGCAAAAGGGACTCCAATTTTAGCTGCTGCTGCTGGTACAGTCGTGAAAGCTGGTTGGGATGATTGGGGATTAGGCAATTTTATCGAAATTAAACATTTTAATGGCAATGTAACAGTTTACGGACATAATAGCCGTTTATTAGTAAGTAAAGGTCAACAGGTCAAACAAGGTCAAATTATTGCCGAAATGGGTTCAACAGGCAATAGCACCGCCCCTCATTTGCATTTTGAATTTTATGTAGATGGTCGTTTAGCTAGTAATCCTCTCAGTTTATTACCGTCTGCCACCATCGCAAAAACACCAGTAAATAAACCAATTACCCCAATTCTACAACCAGTTTTATCTGTAAGTAATAATACTGATTGTGATGGAACTACAGTTATGACAGGGGAGACCACAACTGTCAGTATAAAAGTTTGCGAAGAAAATGGTCAGTTATTTTATGTGGGGAAATTGAAACAAGAACCAAGTCAAGTTTTAAGAATTCGGGCTTGGAAGCTTGACAATCACAAATATCAGGCAGATAATGGGACTTTTTCCTACTTAATTAGTCCAGAAAAAATAGAAATTTGGCGCAATGGGAGTCCAATTCGTGCGGATAGTTTTCTCACTTCTCATGGTTTAGGGAAATAAAAATACTAACCTCTTTATGTAATTGATGATTTCATTACAAATACCTGATGTGACAGTTCAAATGGCGGAATATATTAGCCAACATATTGTCATAAAGAAGTATAAAATCAATGAAGATTAAAACTAGACAAAAGTATCACAAAATTTCACATAAAGGAGCAGATGATTATGGAATATTTGGCTTATTCCTATATGTATATAGAGGATGAAAGGACAAATGAAAATTTTGCATTAAGTCTTCCGAAATCGTCATTTAATTGGCGGAAAATTTTTAAATCTTCTGCATGGTTAACTTTGGCCGGTGTAACTATATTACTAGCTACAGTGACTCAAATGCAGTTTGCTTCGGCTGAATATGCCAGCACGAATGGAAGTTGTCTTTATATTCGCACCGGACCTAGCACTGCAAATTCATCTGTAGCCTGTGTCCGCAATGGTACATACGTTGGTGAAACTGGTAGTGTTAGAAATGGATTTGCGAGAATTTCTTCGGGACGTTACCGAGGATACTATGCTGCTGAAAGATGGATTGGTAATACTCCTGGACGTTCTCACCGCAGATATCGTTCTGGCTACGGTGTTGGGGGTAGGGTAACGGTAGAATATGGCGCAAGAGGCGAACGAGTCAGAGAAATCCAAAGAGCTTTAGGGATTAGAGTTGATGGCGTTTACGGTTCACGAACCATTAATGCAGTTCGTCACTTCCAAAGACGTAACGGACTGCGTGTAGATGGTGTTGTTGGTTATCAAACTCGGAGAGCTTTAGGGATTTAGCTTAAGTAGGGCTTGCTGAAAAAGTCTTTTCGTGAGGGCTAGGAGTCAGGAGTCACCGAGTCAGGAGGAAGAATTAGAAGGAGAGAAGAATAGTCTCAAATTTCAGAAAGTGATAGGTTTTTAATGGTTTCAATCCTTATTCCTTGCACCTAATTCACTTTTTTAACCGGGAAACTCTTAATCTATCTAGGTTTTCGG
>NZ_JAQMTJ010000236.1:0-46269 GCF_028330815.1 Dolichospermum lemmermannii CS-548 | reverse complement strand
TCATATTTCGTCGCACCTTTGTTATCCATCCAATATCTTAAACATTTATTTTGGATGAACTGAGATGCACGAATAGCCTCATCTATTGCGCGATATTGCTTATCTTTTCCTTTGACTTTGAACTCGTAAATTATCATGGTTTCGACCTAAACACCACGAAGCTATGCTAACTCACGAATCATAATCTTGTCAACAGGAAAAACTTTCTGTGGAGGCTGAAGCCTCTATCTGGCTTTCATCCCTTGCCTAAAGGACAGTTGAGTTTTTCCGCCACGCTCCAAAACTCAACTTCAAGGGTTTTCAGCCTAGTCTCTTATAAAGTATTTTCTGGTGTTGCTAAATTCAGGTATGAAATTCTCTTGATTGAACTTATAGCTTACGCTACACAATTAAAACTCTTACCTTTGCGTCTTTGCTCCTTTGCCTCTTTGCGTGAAACAGAATTCATACTGCCATTATGCAACGCATTTTCTCTACTTTATCCTTCCATGTTACTAAAAGTTAAAAACTAATAACTCACTTTTAGCATTAGCCATATCTTCAGTTTTTGGTGGAGATGGTTTCAAAGTCATTTGTGGCGCATTTTGTTTTAAAACCACAGCCTGATAAGCTACGACTCCAGTATGTTCACTATCGAGACAACGAGCCGCTGTTCGAGACAAATCTAGGCTTCTTGGTGCAATATACGGACCGCGATCATTTACACGCACAATCACGGATTTATTGTTTTGTAAATTTGTTACTTTTAAGAAGGTATTAAAAGGTAGGCTACGATGAGCAACAGTGAAATCATCTTGATTATATATCTCACCATTTGCGGTTAAGCGACCATGAAAATAGCCACCATACCAAGAAGCTATACCAGAAAGTTTTGTATTTGAGGACTGTAATCCATACATTTCCATTTGCCCTTGTATCAGTGTCAGCGGTTTAGTATGGAGGGCTATTCGCAAATTATTCGTCCATTCCATTGCTAAAATATCACCGCTGCGACCAAGTTCATCAGAGATTTTTCGATCTATTGCAAATAGTAACCTATTACCTATCATCAGCGAAGGAGTCTTATCAACTAAACCTGGTTGTAATTGCGTAGGTTGTTCAGTAGGTGATATTACTAATTGCTGTAAGCGGTTTTGTAAAGCATTAGCTGTAATTTGATCAGGTAGTCGGGCAACAAAGCTGTTATTAACCCAGACTTCATAACTGGATGAATTCCGCTTGACAATCAATACTGGTGAGTAATCATAACTTCCATTTGGCTCAATTGGATTGTTGATGATATTAAAGAAGCTTTCGAGCGATCGCACAACAGTAGCTGGTGACAAATCTAGTTTAGGAACACTAACTTGAGTAAATATTATCTGTCGAAAGTTAGTAGAATTTTGCCAGTGAGGTTGTGCGGGTATATTTTCTGGCACAGAGGCACAAAATTTTGTTTCTTTTGCCTTCAAGGTTGTTGAAGGTAGAGTCATAGACCTATCTCTATATGATGATAATCGTCTATTTATCCAATCAAATGTCAAAGAGGTTTTTGATATTAAGGTTTTCTGCCAAGCAGTTTTATATTCTTGAGAAATGATCAGAAATTGAGCCTGGGGCTTGACTAAGTTGGCTGGAAGTTGTATTGGAGAAAATGCAGCTATTAAACCCAGCGGTAAATTTGCTGTCAACACCAAAGTACCACCTGTGAAGGATGTCGCCCATATTATTCCCGTTGATATCATAGTTTATTTATTCTCCAGATAGATGCACAATTCCTAGAGAAATAATTCCCAGGTTGAATAAAAAGAGAGTTTTTTTAATTACATAATTTCTATGTTATTTCAGACTTAATTATGATTAAACCCTCTGGGATCATCATATACCGTAATAGAGATTGAAATAAATAAAAGTTTTAAATCTAGTTTTCAGGTATTACTAATATTTCCATTACTTTTGCTTATGAATAGCGATTTATCCTGCCACTTACTTTACTAAGTCACATAGGCATCTTGCATATTAATACTTAATAAAAAAATCAGGTTTTGTATTTGTGACAAGCAGTTACCCTAAAATATACAAGGATTGATGATGAGTCATAAACTACACTAAATATTTTTGACTTCAAAAAAATTTGTGTTAATCCCTGGACTGATGATTAGGGTAAATTAGATAGTTGGCGGAAGATTTTGGGAATTTTTTGGGAAGCAATCAAACTAGAATCGCCAAATGTAACGGATTGCAACGTATAATTAGAACGACAAAACAGTTAAGAAATATTAAATAATAGTAGGTTTAAATGCGCGTAGCAATCGCGGGAGCGGGTCTAGCAGGACTTTCCTGTGCAAAATATCTCACGGATCTAGGTCACACACCCATCGTTTTGGAACGCCGAGACGTAGTGGGGGGGAAAGTGGCAGCGTGGAAGGATGCTGATGGGGACTGGTACGAAACAGGACTGCATATTTTCTTTGGGGCTTATCCCAATATGTTGCAGTTATTCAAGGAATTGGATATTGAAGATCGGTTGCAGTGGAAAGAACACACAATGATCTTCAATCAGCCCGAAGCGCCGGGGACTTACAGCCGCTTTGATTTCCCCGATTTACCAGCACCTATCAATGGGATGGTAGCAATTCTCAGAAACAACGATATGCTGACCTGGCCGGAGAAAATCAGTTTTGGCATCGGATTACTACCTGCCATTCTCCAAGGGCAAAAGTATGTCGAAGAAATGGACAAATATTCTTTCCGGGAGTGGCTGCAAAAACAAAACGTCCCCCCCAGGGTAGAAAAAGAAGTATTCATTGCGATGTCCAAAGCCTTGAACTTCATTGACCCCGATGAAATTTCTGCTACTGTCCTCTTAACGGCTTTGAATCGCTTTCTCCAAGAGAAAAACGGCTCAAAAATGGCCTTCCTTGATGGTTCACCCACAGAAAGATTGTGTCAGCCCATTATTGACCACATTACTGAACGGGGTGGTGAAGTCCGTCTGAATGCGCCCTTGAAAGAGATTTTACTCAATGAGGATGGAACTGTGAAAGGCTTCCTCCTCCGCGGTTTAAATGGGGCAGAAGATGAAATATTTACGGCGGATACTTATGTCTCTGCCCTTCCAGTTGACCCCTTAAAGCCGATTTTGCCCATTTCTTGGAAAGAAATGCCATTTTTCCAAAAATTAGAGGGTTTAGAAGGGGTACCAGTGATTAATGTCCATATCTGGTTCGACCGCAAATTAACAGATATTGATCATCTGCTATTTTCGCGTTCTCCTCTCCTCAGCGTTTATGCTGATATGAGTAATACTTGCCGTGAATACGCCAATCCTCACCGTTCCATGCTGGAATTAGTTCTAGCACCGGCAAAAGATTGGATATCTAAATCCGATGAGGACATTGTTGCTGCAACTATTACTGAGTTAGAAAAACTCTTTCCCCAACACTTTGGGGGGGATAATCCTACCAAAATGCTGAAATATCATGTGGTAAAAACACCACGTTCAGTTTACAAGGCTACCCCAGGTCGTCAACAGTACCGTCCTTCCCAGGAAACCCCCATTACTAATTTCTATCTGACTGGGGATTACACCATGCAGCGCTATCTAGCCAGCATGGAAGGGGCTGTACTTTCTGGTAAACTGACAGCGCAGGCGATATTCCAAGCACAGACGGTAGCAAATCCCTCTAACCTGCAAACGCCAACACGACCGCCCGCCAAGAATGCTGCAACTGCCTGATTCCCCCCCGCGCATGAAAACGCTGGTCTCTATAGATGAGTCATACAACCTTTGTCGGGAACTCACAGCTAAGTACGCCAAGACTTTTTACTTGGGGACAATGTTGATGAGTCCGGCCAAGCGTCAATCTGTTTGGGCAATTTATGCCTGGTGTCGCCGCACAGATGAATTAGTGGATGGTCCTGCATCTGCTATTACCACGCCAGAAACCCTAGAACTATGGGAAAAGCAACTGGAATCCATTTTTGCGGGATGCCCATTGGATAATTATGATGTAGCGTTAGTAGATACTCTCCAACGCTTTCCGCTAGACATTCAACCCTTTCGGGATATGATCGCCGGTCAGCGGATGGATTTGTATCGCAGTCGCTATACAACCTTTGAGGATTTATACCTCTACTGCTACCGAGTAGCGGGGACTGTAGGTTTGATGTCAACAACGATTATGGGTATAGATAATAATATCTATACCGCCCCTTGGCATCAAGGCCAACAGCCTTATCTTCCTATAGAAGAAGCGATCGCTTTGGGAATTGCCAATCAACTCACGAATATTCTCCGTGATGTTGGTGAAGATGCCCGTCGAGGCAGAATCTATATTCCCCTAGAAGATTTGGCCAAATTTAATTACACCGAGGAAGAATGTATTCGCGGCGTAGTGGATGACCGTTGGCGTTCACTCATGCGGTTTCAAATTGATCGCGCCCGTCAATTCTATATTCAAGCAGATAAAGGTATTAGTTATCTTTCTGCTGATGCTCGGTGGCCTGTTTGGGCTGCATCCATGCTCTATGAGCAGATTTTAGAGGTGATTGAGCGCAATAATTATGATGTGTTCAGTCAGCGAGCTTATGTTCCCCAATGGAAAAAGTTACGTACTTTGCCAGCAGCTTGGATGCGATCTCAAGTTTTATAACTTGGTCATTGGTCATTGGTCATTGGTCATTGGTCATTGGTCAATGGTCAATGGTCAATGAATCTATTTACAAAATAACTATTGACAAGCTCAAAAACTTCTGCTACGATTATTACTCATGACCTGGAGAGGTGGCTGAGTGGTCGAAAGCGGCAGATTGCTAATCTGTTAAGGGATTATATCCCTTCGGGGGTTCGAATCCCCCCCTCTCCATTTTTACAGAAGCTACATACCGGATTTCTTAAAGAAGTCCGGTATCTGAGTATAAACTAGATCCAAGTTGGAAACTATAGTTTTGAAAGAGCTTGATGTTAACCTACATCCTCTATCCGCTTATGGTGATAATTTTATCAACTCTGTACCACTATGTTAACATCTGCAATTGATACTAACGATATAAATACTATTCAAGCGGTAAGGGAAGGGGTCGTGGTCAGAGATCGCTCTGATTGGGGGCGTATTCGGATTTCTGATGATGATCGTCTCCGCTTTTTACATAATCAAAGCACTAATGATTTTCAATCTCGCAAACCTGGTCAGGGCTGCGATACTGTCATGGTGACATCTACCGCTCGGACGATAGATTTAGTGACTGCTTATGTATTAGATGATGCTGTTTTATTGTTAGTTTCCCCTCACCGTCGTCAGGAACTTATGGCATGGTTAGATCGCTATATCTTCTTTGCAGATAAGGTTAAATTAACTGATGTGACTGAGGAAACAGCGACATTAAGCCTGATTGGACCTCAAAGCCATGCTATCGTCGAAAAATTAGGAGCTGGTAATTTAATTGGTCAACCAGATGGTAATCATATTTTAGTTGATCGGGTGATAGTTGCAGTGGGTAGTGGCTTGGCTGCACCTGGATATACATTGATTTTACCGATTGCCGAAAAACAAATATGGTGGGAGAAAATACTAGGATTGGGGGCTGTGGAATTGAGCGATCGCGCTTGGGAAATGTTACGAATATTACAAGGTCGTCCCGCGACCGATTCAGAACTCACGGATGATTATAACCCCTTGGAAGTGGGTTTATGGCAGACAGTTTCCTTTAGCAAAGGTTGTTATATCGGTCAGGAAACCATTGCCAGACTTAATACATACAAAGGTGTAAAGCAATACCTTTGGGGAATTCGTCTTAGTGCTGCGGCTGAACCAGGAACAGTCATCACCATTGGGGAAGAAAAAGTAGGTAAACTCACCAGCTATACAACCACTCCTGATGGTCATTTTGGACTAGGTTACATCAGGAGTAAAGCTGGTGGAGTTGGCTTAAAAGTACAAGTTGGAGAAACAGAAGGAGAAATAATTGCTATTCCCTTTGTTTCCCACGAATATCCATGAAGTAATGCCTAATTGTCCATTACCCATTTCCTCTACCTGGACACAATTCATCTAGCCAAGACGGAAAAATATTGCCATGAGTAGATGAAATCCGGGTAATATTTGGGCTGGGAATTCCCGTAGTTATCAATCGTTTATCTATTTGTTCCCTGGCCAATCCGACAGGTAGCTTAACTGAAGAATGATGATGAATCGGTGTAGCCACTGCAATCACAGAAATGCCTGTAGTCATTTCCAATAACACCTGTTTGCGTTCTTTGGGTACAGGTGAATCTGTCAAGGCTATATGAGCAGGAGAGGTACTCACAATCTCATTTTTTGCGGTAGAATGCTGGGATTTTAATAAGTTTAATTCCTGTTCAGGATTGAAGTGCAAACACAAAGCTGCAATTATCCTATCAGGATCATTATTTAAATCCAAAATGAAAGGGAGGATTTTTTTTAACTCTGGTTCTAAAGTGGATAAAGTTGCTAAAATGTAACCAGAAGAAGGTCTGCGGATGCCAGCATAATCTTTCCAGATTCGCATTTTAACTAGCCAAGAACGATTTTGTTCATAATAAATTAGCCACTTCATTTTTAATGCTTGACGTAGATGCTGAATATCCATTCATTCCCTCACTTCTTACTGTACTAAATTACAGCATTTATATATTTTCAGTGATCTTTATCCCTGGGGATGAAACCGATAATAAAGCATTTCTTTAACTATTTTACCAGCTAATAAATGTTGTTCCACTAATCTGGGTATTTCTTGAGGTAAAACCCGACAATACCAAACCATTTCGGGTAAAACTAGCACCATTGGACCATTACCACATTGACCTAAACAGCCACTAGCTGCAATTGTCACATTAGGAGCAGGTAAAGCTTGTAAAGCTGCTAATACTTCTTCTGCACCTTGTTTTCTACAAGTACGATGTTGACACACTTTTACAGAAATAGGCAGGGGTTGTTCCTGAGTTGGGACGTTTGACATTTGTTTACAGTTAATTCACTAAAAATATCCAAATATTTACTGTTTTTACTTCCTAGTAACTTTTTTATCAAGACGTTCATCCAGCCATAATTTAATAATAGAATCAGAAGTAACACCCAAGCACTGGGCTTCATCTAAATCGCCACTATGATACTATATTTGGTATATGTGGCGATCGCTAAGAAATCCTAATTGATCACTAATCCTTTACTGGCTAACCATTCACTATTAAATATTCGTGATTGATAGCGAGAACCACTGTCACACAAAATAGTTACAATAGTATGTCCTGGACCCAACTGTTTAGCTAAAGCAACAGCCGCACCGACATTAATTCCCGTTGAACCACCCATTAATAAACCATCTTTTCTTAATAGTTGATAAACAACACGCAAGGCTTCAGAATCATCAATTTGGATAGCATCATCAATAGGTGCGTCTTCCATATTGGCGGTAATGCGACTATTACCAATACCTTCAGTAATTGAATTACCTGCTATTTTGATTTCACCAGTTTTGATATAGCTATATAGTCCACTACCTAAAGGGTCAGCAACAACACATTTAACGCCCGGATTTTGTTCTTTTAGGTACATTGCCACACCAGCATAAGTACCACCAGTACCAGTTGATGCCACCCAGCCGTCGACTTTACCATCTGTCTGTTGCCAAATCTCTCTACCTGTGGTCTCATAATGGGCAGTACGATTGGCTAAATTATCAAACTGATTAGCCCAAATGGCGTTTTCCATTTCTGCCGCAATTCTACCGGATAGTTTAACGTAATTATTCGGATCTTTGTAAGGGGCCGCAGGAATAGGACGAACTTCCGCACCCAAGGTAGTTAAAGCATCTATTTTTTCTTGGGATTGGGTATTGGGAATAATAATCAAGCATTTATAACCTTTGACGTTGCAAATATGTGCCAGTCCAATTCCCGTATTTCCCGCTGTTCCTTCGACTACTGTACCACCGGGTTTGAGAAGTCCTTTTTTTTCTGCATCTTCGATAATATACAGCGCAGCCCGATCTTTGACAGAACCACCAGGGTTCAGATATTCGGCTTTGGCTAAGATCTCACAACCTGTTTCTTCGCTAAAACTGTTTAAACGAATTAATGGGGTGTTACCAATTGTACCAACAAATCCATTTTTGATATCCATTTTGCATTTACCTGAGTTTTTCCCAATCAAATTTTGACATTTTTATGTAATTTTGTTTCGCGCAAAGACGCTAAGGAGCAAAGACGCTAAGGAAGAAATACATTAAAGTTGCTATAATCTCAATTCTAATGGGATCTTCTTCCCGAAAATTTCTGAAAAGCAAGTACAAAAGATTGAATTTAAACTCAATCTAGCAATGTTAATATTGCTTTGGTTGTTTCTGTGCGTAAGTTATCATACAATATACTAAATGATTTCATAAACAAGGTGGACATTAATGAAATCCCCCCATGAACACAATCAAGACATTCAACGTCAGCTAGAAAAGCGACTCCGAGAAATGGATGATCAAATCAATGCTATTGATCAACCTGTTTATAAAACTCAGAAACATCAACCAGAACAATCTCAAAAACCTTGGCTAAGAAAAATCATTCTTGGTGGAAAATTTTTTGGTTTGGCTGTTGCAACTATAGTTGCAGTTCGAGTAGCCTCAGTTTTAGCCGGAATTATTATTTTTGGGGCTTTGGCTTTTCTTTTTTACAAACTTTTCTTAGAATCGCAAATTAAAAACTCTAAATAAAGTATAATCATCATGAATTATCAAGTGGGAACTGAGCAATTTATAAATGATTTAGAACGGGTTTCTCAAGTTCGTTCAGAAATTACTATTTGTTTAGCTTATTACAGCTAATTATAAGTAGGTTGGGTTGACGCAAGGAAACCCAACACAGATTTTTTCTCACGCTCCAGACGCAGAGGCACAAAAGCAGAAGGAACTGGAGAAACAAGAGTATTACTAAAATATAATTGACAAATAATAATCATGCAGCAAAAATATCAAGGTTATAGGGAATTAATAGATATTTTAAAATCTACCTGTAAAGTATTGAATTTAGATGGAAATTCTCAACTACATCAAGATGTAAATTATATTTGTGATTATTTAGTTAATCCTAATTTTCAGATTGCTGTATTTGGACTATTTAATCATGGTAAGTCAACTTTACTAAATGCGATGTTAGGAAATCGGACTTTACCCATTGATTTAAATGATCATCATCAATAAGATCCCCGACTTATTGGAGAAGTCGGGGATCTAAATCTGACATTATCCGATTCTATTTCTGATCCTTTCTGGACTACCTGTAGGAATTGCAGCGATTAGTTTTTGTGTATATTCTTCTTTTGGTTCTAAATAAATACTGTCAGATGTCCCTGATTCCACTATTTTCCCTTGATTCATCACTAAAATGCGATCGCTCAAAAATTTGACTACACTTAAATCATGGGAAATAAAAATGTAAGTTAGTTGAAAATCCGCTTGTAATTCTTTCAATAAATTTAAAACTTGCGCTTGTACAGATACGTCTAAAGCTGAAACTGACTCATCACAAATAATAAACTTAGGATTTAAAGCCAAAGCGCGAGCAATACAAACCCGTTGACGCTGACCACCGGAAAACTGATGAGGATATTTTTTCATATCATCCGCACTTAAACCCACCCGTTCCAACAGTTCCACTACCCTAGCTTGTCGCTGTTGTTTCGACTTACCGACACCATGAATTAACAGCGGTTCTACAATCGCTTCCCCAATCTTAATCCGGGGGTTGAGGGAACTAAAAGGATTTTGGAAAATAATTTGCATTTCCCGTCGTAAGTGCTGCAAAGTTTTCCCAGTCAAGTGAGTAATATCCTGTCCATTAAATAATATTTTACCGCTCATCGGTTCGATTAATCGCAGCAATGTTCTACCTAAAGTAGTTTTACCGCAACCAGATTCTCCCACCAATCCCAAGGTTTCTCCCGGAAAAACATCAAAGGAAACCCCATTTACAGCCTTATGGTAACGTTTTGTGCTGCCAAATACCCCCCGGACTGGAAAACCGACTTCTAAGTTACTAACTGTCAACAGAGGTGTTTGTGAACTAATATTTGCTAATCTTGCGTTAGTCTCGTCCCTAGTAGTTTCTGCTGGTTGTGCAGGTTCTTTACTCTGAATTGTCACTTTTCCAAATTCATCTTCTGTCACACTCATGTAGTCAGAAACAGTCAGCAGTTTGTGGGGACGACGATTCAAACTAGGACGACAAGCTACAAGTCCTTTGGTATAAGGATGTTGGGGGTTATTGAAAATTTGTGCAGCAGCACCATATTCGACAATTTTACCTTTATACATCACTGCTACTTGGTCAGTAATTTCCGCAATTAACCCCAAATCATGGCTAATAAAAATCATTGCCATATTGCGACTCTGTTGCAGTTCATATAACAATGCTAGAATTGTCGCTTGCACAGTCACATCTAAAGCTGTAGTCGGTTCATCAGCAATTAACACAGATGGATTGCAAGAAATAGCCATGGCAATCATAACTCGTTGCAATTGTCCTCCAGATAGCTCATGGGGATATCTTTCCAACATAGCTTCTTTGTGTTCTTTCACCAACTGTGCTAATTTAAAGCTACCTGATGCAGATAAATTATGATCAAGATACTGTTCCTCAATTTGTTCATCACTAGCTAAAAGTTTAACTTCTTGTAAACCCGCGATCGCAATTCTTTTCGCTTCAATTGCATTTACATTCTGATGTCGCATAATAGCTTCTTGCAACTGAAACCCGATAGTATAAACCGGATTTAAAGAACTCATTGGTTCTTGAAAAATCATCGCAATATCACCACCTCGATAAAGCTGCATTTCTTGAGGTGATAATGCTAATAAATCCAGCGGTTGTCCACTTGTCCGAGAAAAGAAAATTTCCCCTCCACTAACTTTTCCTGGATATTGCAACAAACCCATGATTGCTAAAGCCGTAACCGACTTTCCACTTCCCGACTCTCCCACTATTCCCAAAGTCTCACCCTGATGTAGCTGAAAACTAATATCATCAATAGCTTTTACTTTACTGCTGTCACTGACAAATTCAACTTGTAGATTGCGAACCCCTAAAACTGTTTCTTTCATATTACCAATTACCAATTACCAATTACCAATTACCAATTACCAAATTACAACTTAGGTAAGACATTTGGCAATAAATGTCCTGGAAGCTTAGATAAAGCTAAATTTTGTCCTTGAATTCCTAACTCATTGTGAAAAGCCCGAATTGTGCTAATAATATAGCTGATTGTTGTTTGATAATTTTCTGTTTGTCTATCAAATCCACTTAACGCTTGTAAATGATTTTCTAAAGCGGCTTCTAACTGTTGAGAAAGCATTTTTTTATCACCATTAAAAGACAAATTTATCACTAAATAATAATGAGCTAATCCTAAATTATTGTGTGTCATCCATAAATCAAAACTTAAAGGTAGACTACTAAGTGAGTGAGCCGTATTCACAGCTTCTTCATAAGCATTAATACATAATTTTACGAATTTTTGTTGATCTTCTTTTGTTGTTTGTGGCTGATTTGCTAGATGCCAGTAAGCGATACCCAGATTATTTTGAGTAGCAGCATAGGATTGAGGAACATCCACAGATGTTCGATATTTTAGGGCTTCATTATAAACCTGAATTGCTAACTGGAGATTTTCTATTGGTTGTTCATATTGGGAAAGATTCCAATAAGCCGTACCCATATTATTTTGAATCATCGCATATTTTAGGGGATCATTTGTCTGTTGATAGTGAACGACTGCTAACTTATAAGCAGAAATCGCTTTGGTGAGATTTTCTACAGGTTGCTCGTACTGCCCTAGATGCCAATAAGCTGTACCTAAATTGTTCTGACAAGCAGCATATTTTAAAGGTTCTATTTGTTCTTGTCGGTAACGAATGGCTTCATCATAAGCAATAACTGCGGACTGCCAATTTTCTACAGGTTCAGCAAATTTTGCTAAGTCACCATAGGCAGTACCCAGGTTATTTTGAATCCGCGCATAAGTTTCTGGCTGAGTATCACCTGTAATTATCTTGAGTGCTAATTTATAAAAGTCTACCCCTTGTTGAATATAAATTTTTGCTTCTTCAGAATTATCAGGGATGCGGTGCAACATCCAGTAAAGTGTCCCCAAATCATTCAAAATATCTGGAAGTTGTGGAGAATTTTCATCATAATTAACTGCTTCCTGATAAGCTAGAATTGCTATCATCAAATTTTCCACAGTTGCTTGTCCTTGCTCAATCTGCAACCGATAGAAATTACCAAGATTCTGATAAGCTATCCCTAACTCTTCTCCCTTAGCTGTTTGAATATGTAACTGTTCAATTTCCCAGAGTATTTGTTGAATTTGATCACTATCATCAGTATTTATTGTTGCCTTAATTAATCCTTGCAACTCCTGGTTAATATGAGATAAGGAAGGAAAATGCTGATTAGTTGTTATTTGAGGAGATTGAACCGGAAATTCATCTGGTATTTGTGTTAAGTCTGTGGTTGAAGTTAAAGGCAAATCAAACTCATTTGTTTGTTTGATGTCTTGAGAAACTTCCTCTTCATTAACAACTAAATGCTCTAAATTTTCTTGACCTAAATTATAGGAATCTGCAAATTTTTCTGGATAACCTCTATTATCTATAGTTGGTGTCGGTTCTCCTGCAAATACAAATACGCCGGTTCGACAATGCCAAAATTTTGCTGCTGATTGCTGAATCGCAGACAACCAAGGACGAGAAACCCAAAATAAAAGACTAGATTCTACAAAGTGACTAAATTCCTGACTTGATAAATGCTGTTCACCTAAACGGAGATAATTTAAAAATAAACGTTGTACTGCTACTGGTTCTTTAGTCAGCATTTCTACCCCGACAATCTGAAATCCCGGCATTGGTAAGGGACGGCCAGGATTATCTGTTGATCCTCCCACCATCGGGGGTGGATAATTAGCTAACCATTCATTGATTTGCGCTATAGGATTAGGATCACTTAAATTTAAACGCAGAGTGACTAATCGCGGATAAGCTGGCGTGCTAAAATCTCCCACATTAGCTCGCTGATATATGACCTTACCCACTGGATAAGCTAGAGTGGAGTGTAACCGCGCTGCTATCCGATTTCTTAAATGTAAATTATCACATATAGCAAATAGGATTTGTCTACGTAAACCCAGACTCAGAGCAAGTTTTAGGCGTTGATATACTTGCCGATTCAAACTAATGTTTTCTGTATGTACAGTTTCATTCACGCTTGTATTTAGTTGAGTTTTAGCCCTATTTTCTGTATACATCCTGACTGAATAAATTAAATATTAATGTCACATCTCATAATTTGGATTTTCACGGAGATGCTCTCTTTTTCAGGATGAATCAAGTTTTATGGGCTAGAATATCAAAAAAAAGACTATGATTATACTTGTATTTTGCCATTCTAGCAAAAAATCAGGCTCTTGATCAAAATAAGAACCTGAAATCAGGAAAGGCTATTAAAGGGCAGTTTTCCAATTAGCTAACATTAGAGACAGTGAAAGCGACAAAAATTACCCCTCCAATTAAAAGCATCGCTGCAATTCCTAAGATAATATAAGTACGCTTTTGGGAGTTTGTTGGTGGTTCAGCTTGATAAAGCTTGGGTTCTTTAGCAAAGTTATTGAGAAGACCACCCTCTTCGTTTGTGTAAGGCATGAAGTGATTCCTTATTATCTTTCTTTACTTAATGTTAAATAAATTTTACAGCACTCTCATAAAAATAGTTACATTAATCAAAGTTTCTGGGATTTTGGCTGCTGTCTTGACAAAATAGACAATTTATGTTTAATTTTGTGCTATTCTATTTCACCTGACTGTCAATTCAGGAAGAGAATTCATTCCTAATTAAGCGCGAAGTTCAGTTACATGACTATTTGCCATCAAATTTTTGTTACACTGTTCATAGTGATTTATATTTTTGAATCTCAATCAAAACATCATAATTATGCAAAGAATCTCTATAGAAAATTTTGGTCCTGTTAAAAAATTTGAGGCTGATATTACAGATGTTATGCTGTTAATTGGACCCCAAGCAAGTGGTAAAAGCACAATTAGTAAAACAATTTTTATATTTAAATCTTTAAAAGATCAAATACTTAATTATATTTATGCTAATTCTATAGAGAATTTATCCTTATTATTGAATAATATAACGTCAATCTTACTTCCATATTTCGGTATTAAACTAGATCGTGAAGTATCTAGTGTAAAATATCAATACTCAAAGGAAAAATATATAAAAATTTCTGGATCTATATATAAGAGAAATATCGAAATTAGTGAAAATCTTGAGAAAGAATTAGATTCGCTAATTATAGAAATTTCAAATTACAAAATAATTTCTCAAGAACAACATAATCCATTTAAATCATTAGAAGAATTACGAGAACTAGAGTCAAATAGAAGATTACAGTTTAATTATTTTAAATCACGTATTGATAAAATATTTGAAGAAACACACTCATCCGTATTTATTCCTGCTGGTAGAAGTTTGATGTCTACATTAACAGATCAACTTCAAGAAATCAAAAATCCAGATACATTAGACTATTTTACCAAATCTTTTGTAGAGAGAATTAATTTATTAAAAACTTACTTTACTAATGACTTAAATACTCTCATTCAAAATAAAGATGTCGCTTTAAATCTAGCTGATGATTTATCAAGACTATTAAAAAAAATCCTCAAAGGTGAATATAGATTTAATGCTGATATTGATAAAGAAAGAATTTATCTTAAAAATAACCAATATGTTAAACTACAATATGCTTCTTCAGGACAACAAGAATCCGTCTGGATTTTATTGCTGATATTTCGATATATTTTAGATGAAACAAGTGTATTTATGGTGTTTGAAGAACCAGAAGCACACCTTTATCCAGAAACCCAAAGTGATGTTGTCGAACTGATTGGTTTATTAGCAAATGTTTATAATAATCAAATAATTATAACTACTCATAGTCCTTATATTTTATCTGCTTTCAATAATCTTCTATATGCTTATCAAGTAGGTAAAAATAAAATAGGTGATGAAAGAGAAGCAGTAGAAAGTATTGTTAATAGTAAAAGTTGGATTGATCCAAATCGCATTTCAGCTTACTTTATTTCTGAAAATGGCTATGAATCAATTATTGATGAAGAACTAAAATTAATTCAAGCGGAAAAAATAGATAGCGCATCCAGTATAATTAATAACAAATTTAATGATTTGTTCAACCTGGATGAATAACTATGTGTAACGATTTATTTAGAGAAAGTGAATGTAAGGAATTTTGTGATACAAGAAAAACCATAGTTGTCAGAGATTCAGGAAATAAACAAGAGTATAGAATCACCAATAAAAACGGTAAAGAGATTTGTAAGATTAAGGTTGATGGTTGCTTAATTAAAGAAGGTGAAAGATGTGATTACCTAATTTTATCCTGTGAAGATAAATCAGCGTTTTTTGTAGAATTAAAAGGACATGATTTAAAAAAAGCAATTGCACAAATAAATTCATCTATAAATCAACTGATGACTGAAATAAAAGAATTCAAAATTTATGCACGTATTGTCTTAAATAGAAATCCCACACCTGATATTAATAGTTCTATAGAAATTAAGCTCAAGAAACGTCTTCAACAACAAAATGGTAAAGATTCTGGTGATCTGATCAAATATAAAAGTCAGGTTTTAGAAGAAAATCAGATCCCCGACTTCTTCAAGAAGTCAGGGATCTAAGTAAGTACAAATTAGCCCGTAATAGTCCCGGTTAAAGGTGAACTAGCACTAGCGTAATCCTTCATGGGCATTCGTCCTGCCAAATAAGCCATGCGACCGGCTACCGTTGCTAAATTCATCGCATAAGCCATTGCTGGGGCATTCTCAGCCAGGGCGATCGCACTATTAATTAATAACGCATCCGCCCCCAATTCCATCGCCTCAGCAGCCTCAGAGGGCGCACCAATGCCGGCATCTACCACCACCGGAATATGGGCATTTTCAATAATAATCTGAATATTGGCAGTTGTTTGCAGTCCTTGTCCCGAACCAATAGGGGCAGCCAAAGGCATAACCGTGGCACAACCCACCTCTTCTAGTCGCTTGGCTAACATGGGATCAGCATTAATATAAGGCAATACAGCAAAACCCTCTTTTACCAACTGTTCCGCAGCTTGTAAAGTGCCAATGGGATCAGGTAGTAAATATTTAGCATCAGGTATTACTTCTAACTTAACAAAATTATTATCTTCCTGTCCCAATAACTTCGCCATTTCCCGTCCTAACCGTGCCACTCGCACCGCTTCTTCTGCGGTTTGACAGCCAGCGGTATTGGGTAACATCCAGATTTTACTCCAATCTAGTGCCTCTGCTAAACCTTCATGTCCTGGGGCGTTGGTTTGTACCCGTCGCACAGCTACCGTGACAATTTGACAACCACTAGCAGCGACACTTTGCTGCATTTCTTGGATATTGCGATATTTACCGGTTCCCGTCATTAACCGAGATTTGAAGCTTTTGCCAGCAATAATTAATGGTGAATCGGGAACAATTAAATCTGATATTTCTGGGTTACGGTGTCCGTTAGTGGCAGGAGTCGCGTGAATTAACATTGGTGTAGTAGTAGATGACACAGTAGAAAAGCGAGAATAATGAAAATTAGCTAAAAGAGGATCTGCTTTTTGTTCACAAATCAAATCAGCAATTAATGTGGCTGTAATTGGTGCAAGTAAAATGCCATTGCGGTGATGACCAGTAGCCAAGGTTAAGTTACTACAATAACTATGACCCAAAATAGGGAATTCATCGGGAGTAGCGGGACGAAATCCCCACCAAAGTTCTTGTAGAGGATAATTCTCTAGTTGGGGATATAGTCGTATAGCTGATTGTAATAAACTTTGAATGCCCCCAGGGGTATTATGGGCAGTAAATCCTACATCTTCGCTAGTTGCACCAATAATGATAGAGCGATCGCGGCGGGGAACAATATAAATATTTTCACCAAACAACACCCTGGTTAAAGGTAATTCAGTCACAAAGTCCGGGACTCGCACACTCAACATTTGTCCTTTGCGGGGACGCACTGGTAAAGGTAATAATTGATTCGTCCAAGCACCAGCAGTTAAAAGATAATGATCAGCGCGAAGTAACCCAGTATTAGTTTGTACACCAATAACTTTTCCCTGTTGTTGAGAAATCGCTTCTACGGTAATTCCATCTTGGAAAACAACACCCAAAGAGGTAGCCGCAGTTCGCAGAACTTTCATTAAAGCCCTGTTATCAACTTGCCCATCTTCAGGATACCACCAGCCACCAACCACATCTGCACCCAAACCTGTTTGATATTGGTTAATCGTATTTTTATCTAACCAGTTAGCGTTTTTGTGTTCCTGGTTTTCAGGTTGTTGATACACTGGTGCGAGGATACCGCAAGGACAATAACCTGTATTGTTTAAATCTTTTGTAGCGGTTAATTTTGTTAATTTTTCCGTCCAGTCTAAATATAAATTACGCGATCGCCGACATAAAGACAACATCGCCTCATTAGTAATATTTTCCGCATCAGGCGCTAACATTCCCGCTGCGGCATGGCTGGCTGCGGCAGTAAAATCACGGCAAATTACAGTTACATTTGCACCCCGTAATTTGAGTTCAACACCGCAAGCCAACCCGATAATACCACCACCAATAATTAAAACATCATTAGTCATTAGTCATTAGTCAATTAGTTATTAGTAAATAACTAATAACTCATAAATGACTCAGAGGGGGTGGAAATTGGTCATTGGTCATGAGTTTTTTAATTTTGACCTTTGACCTTTAACTAAATTTTTCCCTAGTTACCACAAAGCCCGAATTGGTTCTTTGTTTTGATTGGTATTACTACCAGAATTTGAGTTACGTTCTGTAGTAGAAGTTTCATTGGCAGAACTGGAACTTTTATTACTATCACTTGTTTCTTGTGTAGTATTAGCAGAATTGTTGGTAGTCTCTGTAGAAGCATTACTTTGAGCTACACGGGTATTCCGAGGGTTTTCACTGGCAGAATTAGAATTGTTTCCGCTGGAAGTTTCTGACTCATTACTACTAGTATTTTCCGAATCATTCCCATTTGCAGCACTATTAACATTAATATTAGCGGGAAGAACGCTAGATTCTTTGCGTCCTTGGGGAACATTAGCAGTTTGTTGTCCGCCCATAGGAAAATTAATTCCCAGTAACGTACCTAGCAAAATTGCTACGCCGCCAGCCATTAAAATCAAGGGTGTCCATCTACCCATCTTGTTTCTCTCCTTGTTAACCTTCTGGTATCTAAACTAATTGAGAACCTTGACCCCAAAACCCATAAAATTTAGTTACTTTGACATCACCTAAAACCTGAATTTGGCAAGTTAAACCCAGGCCGTTTGTAGGAGAATGGGGAGGAAGCGATTCCTAGATTGTGCTTCGCTATCGCTGTGTTTGCTCAGTCCAATTCACTGCGGACACCTCACTTTCTACTGTAACCGCATAAGTACCATAAGTGCCAATGCCTCCACAGTTGATCATCTCTCTGTACCTTATCCCCAGCCTCTTCTTTACACTCAATTAATTTACTTGGCCTTACCAACTGAGGGATATTGAAATTACCGAAATAGCGTTTTGTTGTATCTTGGCACATCGCCGCAAATTTGTCTCTCAGGTGTCAGTGTTGAACCAACGGTTCACCCAATTTTTATGACCACAACTCCCTCAAATCAACTTTGGATCTATGACACTACTCTCCGCGACGGAACTCAACGAGAAGGACTGTCAGTGTCCATAGAAGATAAGTTACGCATTGCTCACAAACTTGATGAATTGGGTATACCCTTTATTGAAGGTGGTTGGCCGGGAGCAAATCCCAAAGATGTCCAATTCTTCGAGCAACTTCAAGCAAATCCCCTCAAACAAGCAGAAGTTGTCCCTTTTTGTTCCACCCGTCGTCCTCACACCAAAGCGGTAGATGAACCCATGCTCCAAGCGATTTTGGCGGCAGATACGCGCTGGGTGACAATTTTCGGTAAATCTTGGGATTTGCACGTTACAGCCGGACTCAAGACCAGTCTGGCGGAAAATCTAGCCATGATTGGCGACACAATCGAGTATTTGCGTTCTCAAGGACGGCGAGTAATTTACGATGCTGAACATTGGTTTGATGGTTATAAGCAAAATCCTGATTATGCTTTACAGACGTTGACAGCAGCAGTCACAGCAGGTGCAGAATGGTTAGTTTTATGTGATACCAATGGTGGGACTTTACCTCATGAAGTTTCGCAAATTGTGTCAGTTGTCAGTGGTCAGTTGTCAGTTGTGAGTCAGCGCGGTCTTGGGGGTTTCCCCCATGAGCGACTGACGAACCCCGAAGGGGTTAGTTGTCAAGAAAAAATTCCCCAAATAGGAATACATACTCATAATGATTCAGAAATGGCGGTGGCGAATGCCTTAGTGGCAGTTATGGCTGGAGCTAGAATGGTACAAGGAACAATTAACGGTTATGGGGAACGTTGCGGTAATGCAAATCTGTGTTCTGTGATTCCCAATTTACAGCTAAAGCTGGGTTATAGTTGTATCGGTGAACACCAGCTAAATCAGCTTACAGAAGCTAGTCGGTTTGTCAGTGAAGTTGTTAATCTCGCACCTGACGAACACGCACCTTTTGTGGGACTTTCGGCTTTTGCTCATAAAGGTGGAATTCATGTCTCTGCGGTGGCACGGAATCCTTTAACCTATGAACATATTCAACCGCAATTGGTCGGAAATCACCGCCGGATTGTCATTTCTGAACAGTCTGGTTTAAGTAATGTCTTGGCTAAAGCTCGCAGTTGTGGGATTGAATTAGATAAGGATCATCCCCAAGCTAGACAAATTCTCCACCGCATGAAGGAATTGGAAAGTCAAGGCTATCAATTTGAAGCCGCAGAAGCTAGTTTTATTCTTTTGATGTATGAGGCTTTATCCTGTCGTCAGCAGTTTTTTGAAGTTCAAGGTTTTCAAGTCCATTGTGATTTGGTGGAAATGAAGGAATCTACTAATTCTTTAGCAACTGTGAAAGTTGCTGTTAATGGTAAAAATATTCTCGAAGCCGCAGAAGGTAATGGACCAGTAGCCGCTTTGGATGCCGCTTTGCGGAAGGCTTTAGTGAATTTTTATCCCCAAATTGCTGATTTTGAATTGACTGATTATAAGGTGAGAATTCTCAATGGAAATACGGGAACATCTGCTAAAACTCGCGCTTTAGTAGAATCAGGTAATGGTCAACAACGCTGGACTACTGTAGGAGTTTCTAGCAATATTTTGGAGGCTTCTTATCAAGCTGTGGTTGAAGGTTTGGAATATGGGTTATTGCTGCATTTCCAAGCTGAAAAGGCGTTGAAAGTTTAGAGGTTGATAAATTTTGGTAGAGATGTTTAATGTCTCTACCTGATTAATGTCTGATAGCGTAGCGTGGCGTAGCCATATCAGGATTTACAGGATTAAAGGATTTACAGGATGTTAATTTGCATCTAAAGATAAAAGATAACCGACTTTTGATATAATTGATATTGATAAATGAGAAAATGTAGAAAAAAGTTATGTATCTGACAACTCAGAATATTCAAAATTAAAATATATGTAGTCAAAATGAATGAATTATCAATAAATAGTCCTGTAAATCCTGATGCAGACAATAATATAATATAGACATAATTTGCAATAACAGCCTATGCAAGCCCTAAATATCACATTACCAGATACATTAGCAAATGCACTGAATAGTTATATTAACGATCAGGAAAATGTGTTACCTGCTAATGATATTATTGAAAATGCCATCATGGAATTTCTGGGTCAACGTGGTTATTTACCACCAAAAAAACCAATAAACTTTACTTCTGTAAATAAAGGAAGTGGATTTTTGGATACATCGGTAAATCATGATCAAATTCTCGCAGAACAAATATATTCACAATCATTACCACCAAATACACTACGACTATCATTTTGATATTATGCAGATCCAGGTATGGCGTTAAAATCTGTTGATATCTTAATCCTATCAATTCTGATTACAAACTCATTTCTAACAACACTTTTAAAACTCCTTTAGTTTTGGCTTTCTCAAAAGCTGCTAAACCTTGAGAAAGTGGATAATGACTATCAATTAAAGATTGAACATCTATCTTTCCCGTCGCTAACAATTCCAATGCTGGAACAAAGGGACCACAACGAGAACCAATGAGGGTGATTTCATCTACCACTAAAGCAGAAGCATCTAAACTGAGATTTCCCGCATAGGTGCTTTTTAAAATTAATATACCACGAGGACGTAAAGCCCGACGAGCAATATTAAAACCTTCAGGATTTCCTGTACAATCAACAGAGATATCAAAGTATCTATCAGTGACGCTATCAGCGAAACCAGTTTTAATTCCTTTCGCTGCTAAATTTACTAATTTATCTTTATGTCTTCCAACTACTAATAATTCACAACCTGTTAAGGCTAAAGTTTGGGCTATTAATTGTCCCAGTTTACCATCTCCAACTACTAATACTCGGTCATCTTTACATATTTGTATTTGTTGTTGAATTTCCAAAGCTGCGGCTATGGGTTCAGTAAAAGTTGCGGCTGCTGTAGATACATTTTCAGGAACAAGATGCAAATTCTCAATAGGTAAAGATAGATATTCTGCAAATGCACCATGACGGTTAACAATTCCTAAAACTGTCCGATTTTCGCAATGTGTTGGTTGTCCCCGCCGACAAAAACGACAATCACCACAAGCAGCGTTAATTTCACCAACCACTCTTTGATTAATTAACTGTTTGGGACCTTGTTCAACAACACCAACAAATTCATGGCCGATAATGCCAGTATAAGGATAATAACCTTTAATTAATTCTAGGTCAGTATTACAAATTCCCGCCCGCAAAACCCGCACCAAAGCCTCTCCTGGTAGTGGTTCAGGAATAGGAATATTGGTACGTAATTGTAATTGATTATTTTCTAACCAAAGTCCTTTCATAATTTTTTCAGTTGTCAGTTGTCAGTTGTCAGTTGTCAGTTGTTAGTTGTCAGTTGTTAGTTGTTAGTTGTTAAAGTTTTGCACTTGCTAGAAATGGTGTAAATATCGGAACTATATCGGAATTACTCACAACCATTGTGGGAAAAGAGCGATCGCTATAATCCATTCCCGGCGATAATGGAAAAGACTCAGAATTGAGCGATACCCACGTCCCACCCGCAGCTTGGACAATTACCCAAGCGCCAGCAATATCCCATACCTTGGGTGTGGCTTCAATTCCCCCCAAAACCGCACCAGTTGCGACGGAAAGAAAGTTATAACTAGCAACTCCTAACATCCGAATTTTACAGGGGAAACCCGGTTGAATAATGTCGGTACTGCGAGAACAAAGGTTAAAAAAGTGGTTTTTGCTGGGAGCATCTTTACTGGTATGAATGGGATGATTATTTAAAAATGCTCCCGTTGGCGTTGTTAAGCCTGATGAACCCGCCCAAAATCCGTGAAAGGCTTGATTTAATGGTGGCGCGTAAACATAACCAAAAATGGGCGTTCCTCGATAAAGTAACCCCAGAGAAATAGACCAAATCGGAATTCCTCTGGTAAAGTTGGTTGTACCATCCAAAGGATCAATTACCCAACACCATTCTGCATTCGGAAAAGTTTGATTACTTTCTTCGCTCAAAATGCCGTAACCGGAGAAAGTAGAAACAATAGCATCTCGAATTTCTTGATCTGCCCATTTATCTGATTTTGTTACCAAGCTACCATCAGCTTTTTGTGAAGCTTGGACTTTACCAAAATCCTGCATTAATTGTTTTCCCACTCTGATAGTAGTGGTTTCTGCAAACTCTAAAATCGTATTCCAAAAATCGTTCATTTGTTAGTTGTTATTAGTCGGTTGTCATTTGTCAACTATTAACCAATTTTATCACATTTCTCCTCAGCAAAAGCCTAAAATTTTCCACTTAAAAGCAGAGCGAATTTATATCATTAGACAGATAAAGACGTTTTCTCATCTACTCAATCCTTAGCATAAGATATATTTATGTATATATTCCTTTATGCTAACCTGGGGTAAAAACTTATAAAGAAATTGTTAAAAAGTCTAGTACAATAGCAAAATTAACCAATAAGTATTTTTTCCTATTGACATGATAGCGGCTCAATTTCCCTGGCTTACCGCAATTGTCCTATTTCCACTTTTAGCATCCTTTGTCATTCCTGTATTGCCTGATAAAGACGGCAAACTTGTCAGATGGTATGCACTGGGCGTAGGTATTGCTGACTTTATTTTGATGTGTTATGCCTTTTGGAAACATTACGATGCTAGTAATGCGGGTTTTCAACTGGTAGAAAATTATGTCTGGATGTCTCAGATAGGACTAAACTGGGCAGTTTCTGTGGATGGTATTTCTGCCCCCTTGGTACTTTTGGCGGGATTCGTTACCACACTGGCGATGTTTTCAGCTTGGCAAGTTGACCGCAGACCAAAGCTGTTCTATTTTCTCATGCTTGTGTTGTATTCTGCACAGGTTGGGGTATTTGTTGCCCAAGACTTGCTGTTATTTTTCATTATGTGGGAAGTCGAGTTAATCCCCGTATATTTACTAGTTTGTATTTGGGGTGGACAACGACGACGCTACGCAGCTACAAAATTCTTACTTTATACCGCAGCAGCTTCTATATTTATCTTGGTGGCAGCCCTAGCAATGGGGCTATATGGCGGCGGAAATGTCACTTTTGATATTGCAGAACTCGCACAAAAAGAATATCCCCTCACTCTGCAACTGCTACTATATGCTGGGTTGTTAATTGCCTTTGGCGTAAAATTGGCGATTTTCCCCTTGCATACTTGGCTACCTGATGCCCACGGTGAAGCATCTTCTCCCGTATCCATGATTTTGGCGGGTGTGCTGTTGAAAATGGGTGGATATGGACTAATTCGCCTGAATCTTGACCTACTTGCCGATGCTCATTTTTACTTTGCCCCCGTTCTCGTCATTCTCGGTGTTGTCAATATTATCTATGGTGCGTTAAATTCCTTTGCCCAAACGAATATGAAACGGCGTTTGGCTTATTCGTCCATTTCCCACATGGGTTTTGTATTAATAGGGATTGCCTCTTTCACCGATTTGGGTATCAACGGGGCAATGTTGCAAATGATCTCCCATGGTTTAATTGCTTCCGTGTTATTCTTTTTGGCTGGTGTAACTTATGACCGTTCCCGCACAATGGTCATGTCAGAAATGGGTGGGATTGGTCAAGCTATGCCCAAAGTATTTGCTCTATTTACAATGGGGGCAATGGCATCTTTGGCTTTACCGGGAATGAGTGGCTTTGTCGGTGAACTTTCGGTGTTTGTCGGGATAACTACTAGCGATGTTTACACTTCCACATTCTGCACCGTTACCGTTTTCCTAGCGGCTGTGGGAGTTATTCTCACACCTATTTATCTCCTTTCTATGCTGCGTCAAGTATTTTACGGTTCTGGTGCGGCACTGATCTGCGATATTAACAATGCTGGGTTGGAAAATCAAGAAGACGAAGGAACGGCTTGTTTTGGTACAGATTGCCTTTTACCAACGGAAACGGTATATACTGATGCCAGACCCCGTGAAGTGTTTATTGCTGCCTGTTTTCTGGTGCTGATTATTGGCATTGGTTTCTACCCCAAAGTAGCCATGCAAATGTATGATGCGAAAACTGTAGCTGTCAATGCTCATGTTCGCCAATCTTATACGATTATTTCCCAAACCAATCCTCGTGTTTATGCTAGTGGATTATTAAATCCGCAGATTCCAGCGACTGAGTTAACTCCTGTTTTGGGAACTTTAAAATAGGTAACTGCCGACTAACACAAAGTGTGGAGAATATATCCTCTAGCGTTAGTTGGGGGATTTTTTCTTCTGCTTTTTGAATGGTTATCGCGTGACTGACTTTATCTCTAGGACAAAGAGAGTTAAGATACACAAGGTTTCCCAACTTTTTCTATAGAATTATTGCACTAATTAAACTCATGAATGCTGCTCCCTTAATTCGCTTCACATTTTTATCACTCATAGCAGTTTTGGGTCTGCTGGTACCTGCCTATGCTCAGGGGAAAAAGTTATCAAATCCTGTTAATCAAGCCAAACCCGCTAATCAAATCAAACCTACGGAACAACCAAAACCTATTAATACAGATCAGCCTAATACCCTCAGCCCCACAGGAATAAGTAATAATCTTTTAAGTATAGAGGGAGGCGATCGCTTGATCAAAGAATCAGCCCAAGCAGTTGCTAGTCAAGATTACCCTCTGGCTGCCAAAAAACTCCAAGAAGCCCGCCAAGTTTATAATCAATTATCAAGCTTTTATCAAGACCTAAATTCTAGTTTTGCAGGTATTGACATTCGTGCTGCCGATTCCCACCGCAAGAATGCTTTAGCAACTGCCCAAAAGCGAGATGAAGCCACCTATCAGTTAGCCTTAGTACATAGAGCGCAAAATCAGCCAGAATTAGCCATCCCTTTGCTAGTGCAAATCATTAAAAGTCAAAACCCCACCAGAGAATTAGGCACAAAAGCATACCAACAATTATTTGAATTAGGTTTTGTAGATGCCCCCTTTCCGCGTCAAGGTAAAAAATAATCGGCAAATGCTAACAGGCAACAGCCAACCGCGACATATCTGTTAATAATAGAGAAGTAAGTTTTTTCAGGAATTGCGATGATAAGTCCGCAACAGGTAGAGGGAATGATCAAGGCACAAATGCCAGATGCCCAAGTGCAAGTACAAGACTTGACAGGTGGTGGTGATCACTATCAGGTAACAGTAGTTTCATCGCAGTTTGCAGATAAGGGAATGGTGCAACAACACCAACTAGTTTATGGCGCATTGCAACAAGCTATATCCAGCGAAGCTATTCATGCTTTAGCACTTAAAACCTACACTCCCGAAGCTTGGCAAGCAACAAACTAATTTAAGATGATTGCCTTGAGAAAACAAAATCTGAAATTGTCTTGACTTTTGACTTTTAACAACGCAGGAAATAACTAATCATGACCCCAGAACTTAAAGAAAGAATTGATACTTTGGTAGAAGAAAACAAAATTATGGTTTTCATGAAGGGCAATAAATTAATGCCCCAATGTGGTTTCTCTAATAACGTTGTCCAAATTCTCAATACCTTAGGAGTTCCCTTTGAAACCCTTGACATACTTGCAGATCCAGAAATTCGTCAAGGCATCAAAGAGTATTCCAACTGGCCAACAATTCCCCAAGTATACATTAATGGTCAATTCGTTGGCGGTTCTGATATTTTGATTGAAATGTACAACAAAGGTGAATTACAAGAATTGGTAGAAGTAACACTAGCTTCTTAATATCAACTACAAGATCCCCGACTTCTTAAAGAAGTCGGGGATCTGATCCTTATTAAGAGGGTGTTTGAAAAGTTTTGAATGTATAGACTGACCCCCTCTCCAAACCTCTCCCCTTGCAGGGGAGAGGCTTTAAAACCTCCATTCCCTTGCAGGGAAGGGGGGTAGGGGGGTTAGGTTTTTGGAGATTACCGGTTTGATATAATACTTTTCAAACAACCTCTAATATTACATTATTGATTACTAATATTTTTTACCAAAACTATGAATAATAAAACAAAGATAGAAGATTGTGGTTATACGTTTATAGGTTCAGCCGTTGATAATTTAGTTCGCCATCTTGAAGGTCAATCATCCCTACAATTATATCCTGAATTTAGAGAACGACGAGAACGTGCTAATGAATTATTATTTGATTTAGTTGGTAAACAACCTGGCTTGTTTTATATTCGTCGTCAAGGAACTGCAAAAGAACCAGGAGAAGAGATTTGGGAACTAACTATAGCCACAGATCAAGAAAACTTTCAACTACCAAAAAAACTGAAAAAGCTAGGAAAAACTTTAGCATTTAAAGCTGCTATTCGTCAAGATGGACATGGCGGATTTAAAATTTTATCAGCTTATTTATTACATGAATTGCGGGGAAATATTGACGGCTATGCTTTACCCTATTGGTTGCGACTAAGTCCCAATCATCAACATCCTTTGGATATTCCCAAACCATTATTGGCAAAAATTAAAAATATGCCAATTTGCGGAAATCATGTCCCCACAGAAGATCAACTTAAAGCCTGGAAAGCATTTTTAAAAGTTGAAGAACGCATTGCTAAATCCCGGCAATTTTGTGTATCTTTCCAATTTTCTCATCATGGCTCAAATTCTCGACAAATCGCTTTAGAAGTTAAAGTTAATTCAGCTACCCTTAACGGTTCTGAAGAGAATATTTTAGGTGGAGAAAACTTTTGGGAACGGGTAAGAAAAGCTAAAAATCAAGAAGTTAACTTTTTAGATTCCGTACCCACAGACAGAAATCGTCGCCACAGTCGTCAATTAGGAACTATTGAAAAAGTTGATCAAAAACATAATTTTATTCATGTTCGATTAGAACGAGAAATCATCGAATATATAGCCAAAGGTAATTATCAACTTCCCAAGAATGGTTACTTATTTTTTGATGCTGCTGGAGACATCAAACAAATTGAACGGAAAGAAAAAGCCTTAGAACAATTAAAACAAGGACGCACTCAAAACCCCTATTTAGGTAACTTTCTCTTTGACGCTTCCCAAGCCAGACCGATTATCAAAAGGATTAAACTTAACTCAAAAGACTTATTATTATCTTCTGCAAATGCTGGACAAAAAGCCGCAGTTGAAAAAGTCCTGTCCGCAGAAGATTTAGTGCTGATTCAAGGACCACCAGGTACAGGAAAAACTACCGTAATTGCGGAAATTTGCTATCAAGTAGCTTTGCGCGGGGGACGCACATTAATTACCTCACAAGCTAATTTAGCCGTTGATAACGCCCTCAGTCGCTTAGTTCACAATCCCGTTATTCGTGCTATTAGAAAGGGACGAGCCGAAAAAGTTGGGGAAGAAGGACAGCCATTTTTAGAAGATCAAGTAATTGGTACATGGCTACAAAATACCGCTACTGACTGTGAAAATAATCTCAGTCAACGTCACGAAAATATTAGAATTATCAATCAATTATTACCATTATTACCACGATTTACAGACTATTTTCTGGCAGAACAAGAAGTAAATCAGCAACAGAATGAACTCAAAAATGAAAAAGATAATTTAGAAGCAAGTTATCAAAATCAAGAAATTGAATATAATCAAACTTTAGTAACTAAAAAAGAAATTGAATTATTAATTACTGGGTTAGAAAATATTCTCAAAAATGCCACAAATATAGATTGGGAATCTTCAGAAATCAACAGTTTTTTACCACAAATTAAACCTTATACAGAAAATAATCAAGAAGTACAGAATTTTCGAGAAAATGTGCGTCAAGCTATTAAATGTATTGAAGAACTTGGTTTTACTCGTCCGGGATTTGGTGCATTTGGGTTAGCAGTTTGGTTGCAGAAAAATATCACAACTCATATTTCTGCATTTAAACCGGGATTAAAAGATGCTAATGATGTCGGTTTAGCTATTTCGGAAGTAGCAAAATTAGTTTATATTTTCCAGCAGCATTCTGTATCTTTGGAGAAATTAGAAACAGATCATCAAAATTGTCATAACCAAAACGATTTACGGACAACAATTCAAATTTGGGAAAATCGCAAACGGGAAATTGATTATATTGTTGAAGCCATTGTTGAATGGAAATCTACAGCTTACAATAACTTATATCAAGCATTGAAAGAATGTCAAGAATCTGATTTTGAATTAACAGAAAGTATGGTAGGTTTACCATTAGGTTTATTGATGTTTGCCAAAACATTAAAATTAACTATTGTTCCTAAAAATTATCAAATCAGTTTACCAGATTGGGGAGTATTAACAAAGGCCATATCTTATGAAATAGCGGGTAACTTTACCGATAAAAAAGGTAAAAAACATGATTTTAGTTATTTTTTACAAGAAAGTTTTAGTCAAATTCCTATAGTTTTATCAAAAATTGATCAAATTCAATGGCAAACAACCTATCAAAAATTCCAAAATTATCAACTCCTCAATCCTAAACAGCGAAAATTGCTAGTTGAAAACACTCAAGTCTTTTTAATTAGATTGGAAAAAACCTATGGTAAGTCCTTTGAATGGAATAACATTGAAGCTACTCTTACCCGCATTACCCAAGAATTACTAGATATTATCTTAGTTCATGCGCGTCAATGTGTTTTAAGAGTTAAAACTGAAGCTGAACAACAATTAGAAATTTTACAACAGCAATTTCAGGAACTTCCGGAAGATGAAATTTCATCAGCACAAATATCTGAAGCTAAATCTCAGGTAAAGAAAACTAAAGAAGCTGCTAATTTAAAACTTGCAGAAGTTATCAATAACTTACAAGCACTTCATAAACAGCAAAATATCCCCCTACCACTACGGATTTTAGCAGAAAAATATCTGACTAGACAACCAAATATTTGGGAAAAACCCCAGGAATTTTCCCAACAAGTCAAGTTTTGGGAAAATCGTATTAATGAAATGGAGACTCTGATTTTATCATTAGCACCTTTTACTGTTTTAGAAACAATTAAAGACTCTTTAAATCAAGAGTTCACAAATTTCCAAGCAGAAGCTGATATTTATCAACAAGAACTTGCAGAATTACAAATAAAAATATCTGACTTAGAACAGAAATTACAATTACAGTTATCAGCTAGTTTAATTAGCGAACGGAATTGGTGGCAGTCAATTTGGCAAACAATCCCAGATAAATTAAAACCAGAATTATCTAATAATGATTTATTAGATTTAGGATCTTTATGCAATATTCAAAATAAATTTAAATCATGGAAACGACAGCTAAAAAGTGAAGAAAATTATTTACACAAATATCAAAATTTTGTGCAAGATTGGGTTGCAAAACTTCGTCAACCCTCAGAACAAGATAGTAAAGACCTCAGAGGGATTTATTTAGATAATGCTAACGTTGTTGGTATTACTTGTGTTCAAGCTGCAAATTATAATTTCTCAGAAGAATTCCAATCTTTTGATGTTGTGATTATTGATGAAGTTAGTAAATGCACTCCTCCAGAGTTACTAATTCCGGCTTTAAAAGGTAAAAAATTAGTCATGGTAGGAGATCATCGACAATTACCACCTATGCTTGATACTAGCACTGTGGAAGAAGTTGCGAAAACAATGGGGAATACGAGGGAAGAATTACAATTTTTAGAAGAATCATTATTTAAAAGTCAGTTTGAAACCGCTGATAAAAGCATTAAAAAAATGCTGAATACTCAATATCGAATGCACCCGATGATTATGGGCGCAATTAATCAATTTTATCATGGTAAATTGGAATGTGGGATTTTAGAACCTGACACAAAACGCGCTCATAATTTAGCAGGAGAAATCATTCAATCTTACCATCATCTCTGCTGGGTAAAAATGCCCAGAGAAGATGAATTTCAAGAAGAACGTAATGGAACTTCATTTTTGAATATTAAAGAAGTTGATGTGATTGAAAGTATCTGTCACCAATTTGAGCAGGTTTGGGTGCATAAAGTAGCAAATGGAGAACCAAAAAAAGAAATAGCTGTAATTACATTTTATGGCGCTCAATTAAGAAAAATTGATGAACGCTTACAATCTGAACTTTTCCCTTCTTTGCAAATTAGAACAGGTACAGTGGATAGATTTCAAGGTATGGAAAGACCGGTGGTAATTGTCAGTATGGTAAGGAATAATCAGCAAGGAGATGTGGGATTTGCCAATAAACCAGAACGGGTGAATGTGGCTTTTTCCCGCGCACAAGAATTATTAGTAATTGTTGGTTGTCATGATTTATTTACAACTAAACCCGGTACAGTAGGTAATATGTATTCTGAAGTTGCCAAAACTGTTAATTCTCATGGAGGTTTTATTGATGTTTCCTGTTTCTGTAGTTAAACCAATTGATGAAAATCTGAAATATATAGTTGATAAAATTGAAACTGAAAGTTCTGGTTTAACAGTTTTAGCAGCGCGTCAATTTGGCTATACTGTAATTCAAAATTATTTAGAATTAACCATTAAAGAACCCCGCAAATTTAATGTCTTAGAAGAGTTTATTATTCGTGCTGCTATGGAGTTTAATCCTCCTCCTACAGCTAATGATTTAGCATCTATCTTAGGGCTGGATTCTGTATTTGTTAAAAGTACCATTGCTAATTTGCAATCTTTACAAACCCTAGCAGATACACCTCAAATTACTGTCACAGCAGAGGGGAGTTTATTTTATGCACAGGGTTCTGTCCCTAAACCTCCATACTCTGTGTCAATTTATGCGATTACTGATAATTTAGCAGGGAAAATTACATTTCAATATGAATCATTGGAAGATGTTGTAATTAAGCAGCCAGATTTAGCCGAATTTGTGAATATAGAAGCGAAAATTACCGCAATTTCTAGTTTACAACTTGCAGATATTCAGGAAATTATTCAATCTTGCAATTTACCTCTTCATGTCCCCACAGAAGGAAAATTTGTGACTGATTTTAAAGTCAAAGGGATTACACAAACTATGGATAAAAATATCTCTCTGTTTGTGATTTATGATGGAAATCAAGATAAATTAAATATTCAAATCAGAAGTGGTCAGGAAATTTTAGAAGTTGCTACACAGAAGATTGAAGAATTGTACAATTCAGAAAAGATATCTCTAGAGGAATTGTGTCAATTATCTCAAGAAATTATTAATCAGAACTGAAAGGTTAAATGTAAATTCAAAATTTATGTAAATAATAATGTTTTATTAACCTGTCTTTAAACATAAAAGGTTGACGAATAAACAAAAAAATTCCCCTTGTTGATGTAAAACTAAGGGGTTTGATTTCATATCAATTGCAGTATTTCCCAAATTTCGTCCCCTATACCCCATTGACGAATGCAAAAATCGTGCTATAATCGTCAGCGGTAATAGGCTAATCAGCAAAATCAGATAGCACCTTTAGTAGTAGCCATGTTGCTTTTCAGGTTCAGGCTGAACCATTGCGAAGTTAGATACATCATGCAAATAACGGCTGGCTTCCTCTTCTAAGCGATGAATCCAATATGGTTCCATGATGTTACTATGTCGAAGTGCGGCAAGGTATCCATCCAAATACATCCGCATATCATCCATACGATAACCGCGATTCCATAATTCGACGAAGGCGTCGGTAAGTCTTTGGTAGTAGCGGATGGCTTGTGTGTCTTGGAGCATAACTGCTTTATTAATCTCTTTGCAATGAGAATTGTAGATGATGATTCACGCTTAATGAAGTATCACTTCCCTCTTCTGTATTAACTCATCAGTTAATATTTTCACCTTGGGTGAGACCCCCCAGCAGCTAAAAACTTAATTAGATCCTAACGCCAAAAAATTGGAAATATGGTGATTTTGTCAGGTATTTTTACGATTTTTTGTCAAAAATTTGATCTGATAGCTTGGACTTAGCTATCTATTTGTAACCACAAAGGGTAATTGATTTTTATCCAACTTTTTAGACGTTTCTCACCGGGAATACAAATCTAGCTATTAGTGCATAAATTTGTAAAATCAAGTTTGAGAATTTGTTAGCTGTTTCCGGGATAAGTAACAACCTGTCTCTACCTTTGGTTGTAATCAGGTGTGATTTTTGTGCTACTCCCTTTGGTAAATGATTGTTCTATTGAGTTTACCATATCTCTTCAGGAGTAGGACAGATTGCCAAAAATAAACTTTAATGATAGGGGTTAGGAGTTAGGAGTCAAGAATTAGGAGTCAGGAGTCAGGAGTCACCGAGTCAGGAGGAATAAAAAAAGAAGAGAAGAAGAAAGGAAAGACGGAAAGACGGGAGAAAGAAGAATGAATAATGAAGAATGAAGGTAATAGGGTTGTATGGCTGTTGGAAGTAAATTTTGTAGTTGATTCTAGTTCATAACGCTACAAGTGATAGAAAAGTAATTTTATTTACCTATTTCCGTTGTCCAATGGATATAATGTAAACGTAATAAAAATTTAATAAAGCTACTAGCTTGGCTGCAAATAAAGTAAAAAATAAATTTTCTGCAAGGTTTTTTGAGGGAAATATGAAGAATATGTCTATTGAAGTAACAAAAACTACAAAACCTTGACCATGAGATTGTTAATTTGAGATTCATCAACGCTAAGGGGTCTTACCACTGTGGGTTCGGTTTGTATAGAAATTGTTGAGGGGAATCCCCATCTGAGGTCGTTGTTGGGTTGGCACTTGCAACAACTAGAATACCGAGTTCATCAAGCTGCCAGTATTTATCAAGCAAAAGAAGTGTTTATCAGCCATCAACCCACTCTAGTCATTCTAGATGCGGATTTGTCAGATGGTGATGGGGTGGAGTTTTGCCGCTGGTTACATCGTCAACAACAGCCTTTAATTCTCATGTTATCTGCTCGTACTAATGAAGCCGATATTGTAGCAGGATTAAAAGCGGGGGCGGATGATTATTTGAGCAAACCTTTTGGAATGCAAGAATTTTTGGCTAGGGTTGAGGCAATGATCCGCCGTAACCGGACACCTACTGCACCAGCTTATTTAGATTATGGCAGTTTGCAAATTGATTTAGTCCAGCGTCGGGTGCGTTTTCAAGGGGAGTTTATTGATTTAACGCCCCAGGAATTCAGTTTATTGTACGTTTTAGCACAAGCTGGAGGAGTCCCTTTAAGTAGATCGGAATTATTACGTCGTGCTTGGCCTGATGCTATTGACAATCCCCGCACTATTGATACTCATGTTTTATCGTTGCGGAAGAAGGTGGAACTTGATCCCCGTCAACCCAGTTTAATTCAAACTATCCGCAATGTTGGATACCGGTTTAACATGGAAATTTTGAATGTCAACATTCCGCAAACACACACAAAATTACCAAAAGAGAGATTTACTAATCAACTTCCTGTACTAACTACTCAAAGCTCTTAAAATGGGGAACAGGGAACAGATAATGAGTTAAGTCCATTCTGCTAGTGCTTGAGTTTCGGCTTGCTTGAGGCTGGCTGCTAAGTTGTCCCAGTCTGTATCAGCGGCAGGTTGATTGAGAACTATTTGACCTTGCTGAAGATGTAACAGGTGGGTACAAAATGCTTGAGCTAAATCAATTTGGCGATTTACCATTAAAATTGCCGAGGAATGGGGTTGATTTAGGTGAGTGAGTACACTTATTAAATGAGTGGATGTGGGAGTGTCTAAGGCTGATGTAGGCTCATCTAGGAGTAAAATCTGGGGTTCGGTAACTAGGGCGCGAGCGATCGCAATTAACTGTCTTTGTCCAGCAGCAAGTTGCACCTCGGTTCGTCCTAACCATTGTTCAGGAATTTGCAGTTTTTCTTGCCAATAACTGACTTTTTCCTGAATAGTTTGCTTAGGTACACCGCGCAGAATTAAAGGATAAGCTAAGGCTTCCCCAACTGTCATCCCCAGCAGCTTAGATTCTTGTTGGACAAGCATTACCTGTTGACGCAGTTGGATAACGGGAATTTGGCGATATTCCTGATTTTTGAGATAAATTTTCCCGCCGCTGGGTTCGTTTAGGCGGTTAATGAGGCGTAATAAGGAAGTTTTACCAGCACCAGATTCACCAATAATTACCAAGCGATCGCCTGGTGATACATCCAAGGTAATATCCTGTAAAATCGGGTATTGGTGTTGATGTTGTAAACGTTTATAAAAATTAACAGATTCTAGCCTGAGCATAGGGAATAGGTGAAAATTGTCAACTATCAACCATAGAACAAATCAGAGAAAACGCACAATATCCCTGACTTCTTCAAGAACTCAGGGATCTGCATATTCCTATTTCAAAATATTTCTTAAAAGTCAGAAATTAAACTAGGATAATTGATCACAAATACATCCCTGCTTCCCAATTCTGGATTTTGGGGTTTTATGGGAGTGGTAAAATGAAAAAATTGATGTTCATTTACTAAAATTATTTCTCCAGGTTGCAAAACTTTGTTAAAAACTGGCTTTTCCTTTTTAGCAGTGTATAAATGGGTTTCTCCACCTTGAATATTATCTCTTCCTGCGGAAAAAATGCCAATAAAATCGCTACCATCTCGGTGAATACCTTCAGGAGCAGGATTTCCTAAATTAGTTGGTGAACAGGTAGTTCTAATTTGATGAATATCAATTTCTGCTTCTGGATGCAGTTTACAAGCATCACAAAATGCGAAAATTAGGTTCTTAAAAATCTCCAGTTGTATGAGTCTATCATCTAATTCTGCAAATTCCCTTTTGATTCCTCCCAATAAAGGATTATATTCTTTGCTTTGTAGTAGATATCCGTGAGGGAGTTTCACCAATTTATCTCCAGAAACTTTAAATCTGGATAATCTGCGTGAGCGATATTCACCTTTAACATAAGGGTCAATTGGTAAATCCTCAAAAAATGGCTTAAAACCTGCTGTATTAATGGAGTTTACTTTTCTGAGAGTGAACAGAAAAGCATATTCTAATTCCGTATAGAGTGAGACTTTTTGCATAGGATGTTTCTCCTTGCATTGGTAAATACTACCATACTTATCTAAGTGGTAGGTTTGTAATATCTATTATATTCAAGTCGCATAAAAATATCGTAAATTTGACTACAAAAATTACAAAAAAAAAGGAAACTCCAGAAGAGGTTTTGGGCGACTTTACTTTTCGTTACATATTACTGAGAAGCCGCTCCGCGTCTACGGTTTTTTTCTGTTCACCTACTTGTTTAAATTTTCATGAAAATCAAGGTACATTAAGGTGGTGTGCAACTTGTTCTGAGAGGATAAATTGCCAACACTTCATCACAGCTATTTATCAAAATGATTGATTGGTTATATAAATACCCAAAACTATATCCTGGTATTTTACTCAAACGCTACAAGCGGTTTTTTGCTGATATTCAATTACATACTGGAGAGGTGATCACAGCACATTGTCCGAATACAGGTCCAATGACGGGAGTTTCTACCATTGGTAGTGCTGTACAAGTTTCCAAAAGTGATAATCTTCAACGCAAATTAGCTTATACCTTAGAGTTAATCCAGGTCAATGATCATGCAACAACTTGGGTAGGTGTAAACACTGCTTTACCTAATCGGGTGATTAAATTGGCTCTACAGCAGCATTTATTCCCAGAATTAAGTGAATATGACCAGGTTAAGGGTGAAGTAGTTTATGGAAAAGATCGGAAAAGTCGGGTGGATTTTTATTTAACGGGAAGTTCTCAACAGCGCCCAATTTATTTAGAGGTAAAAAATACAACTTGGTCACAGGGGAGTTTAGCGTTATTTCCTGACACCGAAACCACCAGAGGACAAAAGCATTTACGGGAATTAATGGAAGTTTTACCCCAAAGTCGATCAGTAATGCTGTATTTTATTAACCGAGGTGATTGTTTAGAGTTTGCACCTGGGGATAGTAAAGATCCTGTATATGGTCGGTTGCTACGGGAAGCAATTCAACTAGGTTTAGAAGTTCTTCCTTGTCGCTTTGATATATCTCCAGAAGGTATCCGTTATTTGGGTTTAGCAACAATGAAAAGCCAATGCAATGACCTTAAAGAGCCAGTTGACACTGTAATATCTTGATCAGAGTTCTCAATCACGGATATTGAAATGCGGTTAGAAACCTTGAGGAGTAGAGGGTGATTGAATGCGAGCATTTGTAACCGGGGGGACAGGCTTTATTGGTTCTCATATAGTGCGATCGCTGTTAGAGTCAAAATACCAAGTTACCGCTTTAGTTCGTCCTAGTAGTAACCTGGGTAATTTACAGGGTTTGGCTGTAGATATTGTCAAAGGTGATTTAAATAACCCAAATATCTGGAAACAGATGCAGGGTTGTCAATATCTTTTTCATGTCGCAGCCCATTATTCCCTGTGGCAAAAAGACCGAGAATTGCTTTATATTCATAATGTTGAAGGTACAAGCAACATCTTGGCCGCAGCCGAAAAAGCCGGGATTGAACGCACTGTTTATACTAGTTCCGTTGCAGCCATTGGTGTCGGTAAATTTGGTGAAATTGTGGATGAAACCTATCAAAGTCCGGTAGAGAAATTAGTAGGAGATTACAAAAAATCAAAGTTTCTGGCTGAACAAGTGGCAATATCCGCTGCTAATCAGGGTCAAGATATTGTGATCGTTAATCCTAGTAGCCCTATTGGTCCATTAGATATTAAACCCACTCCTACAGGTGATATTATTCTGCGGTTTTTACGGCGAAAAATGCCTGCTTATGTAGATACAGGGTTAAATTTTATAGATGTGCGCGATGTAGCTAAGGGGCATTTATTAGCTTTAGAAAAGGGAAAATCAGGCGATCGCTATATTCTTGGTCATCAAAATCTTCCCCTCAAACAACTCCTAGAGCAACTTTCCCAAATCACCAATTTACCCGCACCGCAAACATCTATACCAGCTTGGATACCCCTAACTGTAGCTTGGATAGACGAAAAAATCCTTGCCCCTCTAGGGAAAACTCCCACAGTTCCCATTGATGGAGTCCGCATGGCACAGCAACCAATGTATTATGATGCTTCTAAGGCTATCCGCGAATTAGGTTTACCTCAGTCCCCTCTGAATGTAGCCCTCAAGGATGCTGTGGATTGGTTTATAGCTCAAGGTTATGTAAATTAGGTGAAAGTGAAAGTTCATTATTTTACCTCTGATTTTGTAGGGGTTTAGCATTGCTAAACCCAAATAATGATTTTTGAATTCAACCTGTGGTGTAATTAAAAGAGGAGAACGATTAAATGGCAATTAATTTACAACAAGCAATAGATATTGGCAAGTATTTAGTTACACAACGGTTATTAGGACGGAAACGCTTTCCCCTGGTCTTGATGTTAGAACCGCTGTTTCGGTGTAATTTAGCTTGTACTGGTTGCGGTAAAATCCAGCATCCTGTAGAAATACTCAAGCAAAATCTTACCCCAGAACAGTGTTTTACGGCAGCGGAAGAATGTGGCGCACCAGTGGTTTCTATTCCCGGTGGAGAACCTTTACTACATCCCCAAATAGGTGAAATTGTTGAGGGTTTAATTAAACGCAAGAAATATATTTACCTGTGTACTAATGGTTTATTACTAGAAAAGAGTCTTGATAAGTTTAAGCCTTCTCCTTATCTAACTTTTAGTGTCCATTTAGATGGAATGCGGGAATGGCATGATAAATGTGTAGACAGAAAAGGCGTTTTTGATACTGCTATCCAAGCGATTCGCGCGGCTAAAGCTAAGGGTTTTCGTGTCGCTACCAACACAACCATTTTTGCGGGTTGCGATATCCAAGAAATGCAGGGATTCTTCGATTTTCTGGAAACATTGGGTACTGACGGGATGATGATTTCTCCTGGTTACAGTTACGAATGGGCGCCAGATCAAGATCATTTTCTGCAAAAAGAACAAACCCGCGCTTTATTTAGAGAAATTCTCTCACCTTACACATCTGGAAAGAAGAATTGGAACTTCAATCACAACCCTCTATTCTTAGATTTTCTCATTGGTGAGAAAGACTATGAATGCACTCCTTGGGGTAGTCCTAGTTACAGTGTTCTCGGTTGGCAAAAACCTTGTTATTTGTTGAATGAAGGTTACTATGCAACCTTTCAGGAGTTGTTGGATAAGACTGATTGGAGTCAATATGGCGGTGCTAGTGGTAATCCTAAATGTGCTGATTGTATGGTACATTGTGGTTATGAACCGACAGCAGCAATGGACGCAATGCAGCCGAAAAATATTGCTCGTTCTCTAACTACTGTGTTTGGGAAGTAATAGTCTGAAAATTGTCTGAATCAGGATGCTCAGGATTTGAGGATTTACAGGATTAAATACAGCATTTTTCGGCATTAATCTTGTAATCCAGTAAGTCCTGATTCTGATGGTAAAAATTTTACAAAGGTAAAGATAACATCAATAAAATTTGAGCAATTAGAGAGAATAATTTATGACAATTAACAAAGAAAAAGCTATCAATGTAATTTTGCTAGGATTTACTATACAATTTGCTCCATTGATTATACTTTCAATATTTTTGGCAATATTTGAGGAATATTTAAAGAGTTTAAGTCCGATTTTGAATCCATTAATATTTTTGTTAATTTTAGGATTTTTTTTAGTAGGATATGGATTTTTTGTTAAAGGTTGTGGGCTTTATATTAAAAGTAAAGGGTATGTGTCTAATTGGGGATGGTTAGGTTTATTAGGTATATTTGGCTTATCAATTTTATTACTTATTCCTGCCAATAAAAATGTCGCCTCTTTAGAGGATGAAAGTTTGCCATATGACCCATTTAAAAAAATTAATATTCCAGAGTTGTTATTAACTTTGTTTATTTCACTACCAGTTTCACTACCAGTTTTATGTATTTTGATAGTAGGGATTTTTAGCTTATTGAATAATTTAAGCCTTTCTACTTTGCTTAAAAATACTGGTATTGGTTCAGTAATAGGTATAATTATTTATGTTGGTTGGTTATTTATTTTATTGACACAATTCCCAACAACGGAGTTTATTTTTAATAAAATTATTGGTTACAAAAATAAATATAATTGGAAAATAATTTCAATTACTGTTCTTATGTGCGCTTTTTCCACAGGATTTGTTTTTTTAAGTTTATATGTATTATCCTTCATTTTACCACATTATGTAGAATATTATATTAATAATAATATTACGAATATTTGGGAACTTATATTCACAGGCTTTTCAGTTATGCTTTTAGCACCTGTAACTGAAGAATTTCTGTTCCGGGGAATAATATTACAAAAATGGGCCATTAAATGGGGGGTAAAAGCAGGAATTTTAACTTCTTCTTTTCTATTTGCAGTTATTCATTTTCGATTTGATATTATTAACTTATCTTTGATGGGTATTATTCTGTCAATTTTGTATTTGAAAACAAGAAACTTACTAGCTCCAATATTTTGCCACTTTTTTTATAATACCTTCTGGATGATATTCACAACTATAAATTATTTTAGTAAATCAGAAATCGAAAGAATTGCATTTATTTCACTACAAGAGTATCAAAATTCGGTTCAACCATTATTAGGTCAACTAGTTTTTCTGATATCTATATCTGCTCCCTTCCTGATTTATTTTGTATATAAGAACTTTCCTAAGAATGATGCAATTATTCCTTATTATGCTAATGAAGCTAAAACCAATGAAATAAATTAACTGTTATACTAGATGTAGGAGTGATGAGAAGCTATATAAATTAGCTCAAATTTATAGAAGGAGATATATAAATTATGACCTCACAACTGTATGAAACAGATTTTTATGCTTGGACTTTAGAACAGGCAAAACTATTAAAGCAAGGACAACTAAATCAACTTGATATTTTAAATTTAATAGAGGAAATTGAATCTTTGGGTAAGCGAGAAAAGCAAGAATTAAGAAACCGACTAGGGATTTTAATTGGACATTTATTAAAGTGGGAGTATCAAAGTAATAAACGTAGTAATAGTTGGAAAGCTACAATTAGAGAACAACGTCGTCGTATTAAAGAACTTCTTGAAGAAAACCCCAGTCTAAAATCCTATCTATCAGAAGCAATGATTTCTGCTTATCAAGATGGTATAGATTTAGCCATTCAGGAAACTAATTTACCTGATACAACTTTTCCTGGTGAAAATCCCTATAGTATTTCTCAAATTCTTGATCCTGATTATTTAGTGAATCAAGAGGAAAAATAAATATTGTTCTGAACTAGAACAAATTGCTCGGATATTTGAGTTAGATATCGAAGTAGTGAAAACTTGCAATCAAACAGCAAAGTAGTAAATAGACATTTGATGAATAAATCTAGGGGCGATTCAGCTTGATTAGCTATCGCCCACAGTATTACAGTAAAACCCTAACCTTTCACAGGTGTACCACAGGGATAAGTAGCCGTTTTTTCCTTACCACTCTCACTCACAGGCTGATCTTTAGCTGCTAGATAATCTTTTTGCAAAGTATCTAATAAAGCCTCACGTCCATCATACAGCCGCTTCAGGGGGCGTGGTGGACATTGATTGAGAGTGTATGCTGTTACCAAAGGCAAAGCAATTGTACTATCAGTATAACAAACAATAGCGCTAGGTAACTCATCGGGGTCAATTTTACCCCAACTCACAGCTTCAGCAGGAGTCGCCCCAGACAAACCACCAGTATCAGGACGGGCATCAGTAAACTGAATAAAGAAATCATGTCCCCGTTCTTCCAATCCTAAAACCTCGTGAAGTTGCGGTTGTGTTTGTAATAAAAAGTTCTTAGGACTACCACCACCAATAATTACCGCTGCACTTGTACCGTCGTTTTCTCGCGCCCCATAGACAATTGCTGCTGTTTCATTGACATCAATGGACGGATCTATGACCAGCTTTGAACCTTCTAAAGCCAAAGCTGCCACATTCATCCCAATGGAACTATCTCCAGGAGAAGAAGTATAAATAGGTACGCCACATTCATAAGCTGTCGCCAATAAACAGGAATTTTTGACACCCAATTGCTTTTCGATTTCCCACACGCACTTACCCAGTAAATGATGAAATTCCGCTGTTCCCATGCGTTTTTGGAAAGGTTCAGCTTGGAGAACTTTACGAATAAAAGCGTCCGTTTCTAGCAGTACATCGTAACCAAAAATAATGTCATAAATTCTGATTGTTCCTTCTTCCCGTAATTTGACATCATCTAAAAAGGGACTACCCGCAAATAGTTCAAAACCCAAACCATAGTGCATATCATGGTAAAGATTCGCACCTGTGCAAATCATCCAGTCAATAAAACCATTGCGAATGAGGGGCGCAAGGGCGGAAACGCCAAAACCGGCTGGTGTCATAGCCCCAGAAAGGCTTACTCCTACGGTGACACCCTCTTGAAACACTTCCTTAGTCAGCAGTTGACAGGCTTCCCGCAACCGGGCTGAGTTGTAAGCGGTAAAATAGGTATCAATCAAGTCAACCACGCTAACATTGTTAGACATGGGAATAGGTGCAATTTTCTTACCTGGCTTTTGTGACATTTTTGGGAAATCCTGAATAGTAAATATGCCGAATACAATGTTATCGTATTCAAATGTACGGAAGTTGCTAAAATGTTATGCAGCTATATAAATTAGCGGCAATGCTGAAGATAATACTTCGGAAGTCATCCAATTTTCTATTTCTATTTGAGCAAATCCAAAGGTATATCTCAACCAATATTTGCTATTATTAAACATAACTAACTTGTTATTAATTATGGCACAAGCGTTAGTGAGTCTCTCTGAAGGAATCGCATCCGAACCTGCACCATTGGAATTTACCACTGATGGTGTGATTAGGATAGGCAAAACTCGTGTAACACTCGATACGGTAATTGCTGTTTTTAAACAAGGAACAACAGCAGAGGAAATTGCTTACCGTTATCCATCCCTTAAACTTGCTGATATCTATGCTAGCATTGCCTTCTACCTCAATCATCAACAAGAAGTGGAAGTGTATCTACAGCAAAGACAGCAACAAGCACAGGAAATTCGCAGGATGAATGAGGCAAGATTTGACCCCCAAGGGTTGCGTGATAGGTTGCTGGCGCGGAAAGCAGAACGGGAAGTATGTTGAAACTGCTTGCTGACGAAAATTTTGATATACTAAAAACGGATGATTAATAGACTTTTCTCTATGCAAAAACTTTTATATATCAATATTCTTAGCACTTTTAGAAATAATCCTGCAAACCATTTTTGGTATAATACTATAAAAAAGTTTGTGTATAATGAACCCAATTATTGAAAATCGTTTGCAGTCCATACAATCCTGGTTGATGGCCCTTCATCAAGGCGGAAATATAGGAGAATTTCCTAACGAGGTAAAAGGTGCTGAACGCGAATATTTTATTAGTGAATATTTGTCCAAGCTTTTACCCACATGGTATAGATTTGGCTCAGGTGCTATTACAGATGGAGAAGGAAATACAAGTGGACAGCTTGATATTGTAATTGAAGTACCATTTAGTCTGAGTTTTCCACTGATTGGCTACCAACAGCGACTCTATCTACCTAACTCCGTAGCAGTCGTTATTGAAGTAAAATCAGATTTATCTAGTAAATGGAGTGAAGTTCTAGCAAATGCAAATAAGTTAAAAGATATTAAGCGCAGCTTTAAGCAGGGTTATGCTTATACAGTTGAAGATTGTGGTAATAGTGAGCTTTTACCTGCAATAAATGCAGATATTCCAGTTTATGTAGTTGCTTACAAAGGACCCAAAAATATTGATACACTTATTAACAACCTGGATTCAAGCGTTAACGAGTGTGGTATTGCAGGTGTACTCATAATTGAATCTGGTTTCTACGTCACTAAAAAATTTACAGCTGAGGGTACTTCAGGACTATATGCTTTTGTAGCTGATTTGTCAGTCTATTTGAGTTCTATCGTTGGTATAGCATCTTCAAGCCTCTATAACCACGCTGATATAAAATTCAGATGATTAGATAAGCTGATTTTTAAGTATTTTGAATGATTAAAGCTATCGCTATTTTTGGTTTACAATAAGATTATCCTAGAGGATTAATTCAGAAACCGATGCCAACCCTCACAGATATTTCCACTTTGATTGTTAGCACACCAGATACTTGTGGTGGTCGTCCGCGCATTGCTGACACTCGCATTACTGTTCAGTATATTGTCAATGAGATTAAATCTGGTATGACCCCAGAAGAAATTATCGAAGATAAGCCTTATTTAACAATTGCAGGTATTTACACTGCGTTGGCTTATTATTATGCTAATAAGGAATTACTAGATATTGAATTTGCTCGGTATCAAGAAGAATGTCAGCGACTCGAAGCAGAATATAAAACAGGACATCTCTCGTGAATCGTATTTGCTTCTATTTGGATGAAGACACTATAAAAACCTCACTTATACAAGCATTAAGAAATGCTGATTTGGATGTTGTTACAGTTACCGATGTTAAGAGATTGGGTTATGCCGATGAAGAACAACTAATATGGGCAACAGAACAAAAGCGAGTAATTTATAGTTTCAATATCGGTGACTTTTGCAGATTACATCGTGATTTTATGGCTGAGGATAAAAGTCATACTGGCATAATTTTGGCTTCACAACAGCAATACTCAGTTGGTCAACAACTCCGAGGATTATTGAAACTGGCTGCTGACAAGTCAGCCCAAGACATGGTTAATCAATTGGTATTTCTTAGTGCTTATGTTTAAAAATTACCGAAAAAATAAATTCTGACAATTTTAAATTATTAAGATCGTAGCTAACAGAATTTATGTGATTTCTGGTCTATCATGACTAATAAATTTATCAAAGCAGAAAAATTATACTTCATGCTCTTAGTCTTAACAGTTATTTATCAACAGGATTTATGAACAACGACACTCCAGAAGAATTACATCCAGATTCAGCAGATCAAGAGATTTCCCGGTTAATTGATGAGGTAATATCAACATCCCAAACTGATGAAAAATACCGTCAAAAAATGCAGCGACGGAAAGAAGTCCAAGATCAACGCATAGCTAAAGCCATACCGGAAAAAGGCTTAATTATCGTCAATACTGGTCATGGTAAGGGTAAAACTACTGCGGCTTTGGGAATGGTTTTGCGATCGCTCGGACATGGACATAAAGTAGCCATAGTTCAATTCATTAAAGGCGCATGGGAACCAGCAGAAAAACGCGCTTTTAGTCATTGGGAAAACCAATTGGAATTTCATGCAATGGGTGAAGGCTTTACATGGGAAACCCAAGATCGGGATCGGGATTTGGATAAAGCTGCTGCGGCTTGGGAAAAATCACTAGAATTTATCAACAACCCAGATTTTAAATTAGTCCTCTTAGATGAAATTAATATTGCTCTGAAACTGGGTTATTTACAGGTTGAAGAAGTATTAGCAGGTTTAGCCCAAAAACCAGCAGACAAGCACGTAATTCTCACGGGAAGAGGCGCACCGCCGGCATTAATTGAAAGGGCTGATTTAGTCACCGAAATGACATTAATTAAACATCCTTTTAAGGATCAAGGTGTGAAAGCTCAAGCGGGAATTGAGTATTAAAAAAGAGGTATAGGTTACTTATACATACCGTTAGCTTCCTGTTTACACATATTCAATATTTCTCTATCATTAGCACTCAAAGAGCTTATTTGATCATAGTCTTGCAAACTTATTGAGTGAGCATAACTTGTTGATTCATCATCACTAATTTTAGGGATTGTACTTGCTGTAGAAACTTCTATCGCACCAACTTCCCCAGGGGAACTTTTCACTGTCATTGCTAATTCTCCTGACTTAGCCAAAGTTCCTTGAAAACAACTAAATTCAGATTGAGGAACATACAAAGCACCAATAATTTTACTTTGCTGTTTTTGAAAGAGGATGTAACCTTGTCCTAATTGATTTGGTGTAGATGATTGTCCATAAAGATAAGTTCCATCTTGTTCTGGAAATTGGACTTGTCCTTTTTTTCCTAATTCTCTCGTATTTGTAGATAATGCTGTGATATTTTCTGTCAATTTATCAGTAGAGATTTGATTAGAAATATTAACTGGTGATTTTTGAATGCTTTCCTCTTTTATTTCTTGGAGTCGTGATAAAAGAGAAGAATCGGAGTTAATCTGACTTTGATTAATAGGGACTACATAATTAGTAGCTAAGGCTGTTGATGACAGGAGTTTGTAATGTTGTTGACTAGAATAACTAATACCTAAAACACCAGCCGAAACAATCAGTCCAACGATGGGAAATTTAAATTGGCTAGAAGTCATTAATTTGGAAATATGATTAAGCATCGGATTTTTCCTGTAATAAAGTTAACTATTGTTGTTTCCTGGATTCCTGCAATAATAACTAAATACTAATTACCTAAGATTCCCTCAAAAGTTTTATCTATATATTTAATTTAAAATTAAGCAAAAACTCGCTAGTTATATAATTTTGGGGAATAATCTGAGATTATAATTATTTAGTAACTTTATACTTTACTTCAGAAAATCATCCAGTTGGGGGATGGAAAATTGAGATTGGCGATTTTTATACTTTGTCATTGTCATTGTGTACTTTTGGGAAATATCTAGGGCTTGCTGAATAAACCGAAAACCTAGATAGATTAATAGTTTCCCGGTTAAAAAAGTGAATTAGGTGCAAGGAATAAGGATTGAAACCATTAAAAACCTATCACTTTCTGAAATTTGAGACTATTCTTCTCTCCTTCTAATTCTTCCTCCTGACTCCTGACTCCTGACTCCTGACTC
>NZ_JAQMTJ010000235.1:0-3646 GCF_028330815.1 Dolichospermum lemmermannii CS-548 | reverse complement strand
AAGTGAATTAGGTGCAAGGAATAAGGATTGAAACCATTAAAAACCTATCACTTTCTGAAATTTGAGACTATTCTTCTCTCCTTCTAATTCTTCCTCCTGACTCCTGACTCCTGACTCCTGACTCCTGACTCCTAGCCCTCACGAAAAGACTTTTTCAGCAAGCCCTATCTAATCTATTGAATTTTGGTGTTGACCCATAGATGCATACAACTTCTAATTCACAGATTTCGCAAAATAAATTAAAATAAAAAAATTGCCCCCTGTTTTAAAATCAGGAGGCTCATCACCAAGAGGGATGTTTTGAATTACACTGTTGCGTGTTCACATTCCTAGCTGGCAATATATTCTTTAACATTAGCGCGGCGACGACGTAAATGTGCAAGAGCTTGATGCTCTAATTGACGAACTCGTTCCCGACTGAGGTTCAAACGTTCACCAACTTTCGCTAAAGACAGTTCATTTCCATCTTCTAAACCAAAGCGTAAAGCTACAACTTGGCGCTGTTGGGGTGTGAGTTCTGCAAGCAGGTTATTCAAGTCGTGACGCAAAAACTCCTGAGTCGTGTAATACTCTGGTGATGGCCCGTCATCTTCCAACATTTCTTGCAATTCGGTATCTTGGTTTTCACCGACGCGCACATCTAAAGAAACTGGTTGACGCGCCATATTCAGATATTCACGAATTTGAGCGGGTTCTAACTCTAGTTCTTTGGCGATTTCTGTAGGTGTGGGTGATCTTCCTAATGTTTGCGCTAATTCCCGTTGAACTTTTTTAATTTTGTTCAGTTTTTCGGTAATATGGATTGGTAGACGGATTGTCCGACCTTGTTGGGCGATCGCTCTGGTAATTGCCTGACGAATCCACCAATAAGCATAGGTTGAGAATTTGTAACCCCGCATGGGATCAAATTTCTCCACACCCCGTTCTAATCCCAAAGTTCCTTCCTGGATTAAATCCAGAAATTCCATATTCCGCTTTTGATATTTTTTCGCAATAGCTACAACCAAGCGCAAATTCGCTTCAATCATTTTTTGCTTGGCTCGCTTACCTTGTACCATCAGATGATTTAGTTCTGTTTCTGATTGATTAACACGGGCAGCCCATTCTGATAAACTAGGTTCATGGTCAATTTCTTTGCGTAAAGCTTCTTTAGCTTCTAGCAACGCCATCATTTGCTGTACTTGTTTACCGTAGATAATTTCTTGTTCACGGCTTAACAAAGGTACACGGCCAATTTCTCGCAGATAAGTTCTTACCATATCAGCGGTAAATTTGGCATTGACATTCTCTGTATGATTTTTAACTGTAGCCATTGGTGCTTTTATCCTCTACTCTTTAAACATAATCAATATTTTTTTTAACAAAGGCAATTTGTAAGCTGACAATATACATCAATGAACACGGAAAGCTACCATCAAAAATTACACTAATTAAGCCTTTATTAAGATGTTGCTAGTCTAAAAATGTGTCTGTTTACCCTCTCTTAATTTTGGAGTTTTAGCAGAAATACATTGGGTTGGTTGCTAGAATTCTTTTTTTAAGTTATCTAGTAGTTGGTTTAAAAACGGAGTCAGTATGAGTTTACTTTGATTTTATGTTACGACAAACAGAGTCAATAGTAAAGTTCCCAGATGATAAATATTTCAGTAATCAAGGCAAAAAGTTGATCACTATTTTTCTTTAACTTCCAAAAACTGTGTTGATATACTCATAGTGACGCGAAAACTCCCTCTAAAGTTGCTTTCAACTAGCCGGATAACCGAACTTGAGTTACTTGGAAATGGAGGGATGTTACGAAGTTGTTAGTTGTCAGTTGTCAGTTGTTAGTTGTTAGTTATTGATTTAAAACTAGAAGCCTAAGTCTGCTTTTGCTAGTTCAGCAGCGGTAAATACTTCCTCGTCTGTTTTTTCTTCCCAAGCGATCGCGCCAATTTCGGCGTAGAATGTGGAATCATAGGGACGAGTCCGCACAACCACTGGCATAGGAACAGCATGACCTAAAATTAAGGCCTGTTGTTTAGAGTCTAACTTAGCTAAGACTGAGCGTAAACCACCCGCACCAGATACACCCGTAAAAATAGCATCAATATCTTTTTCATCATTGAGCAAAGCGGTGATCCGAGTCCCGATCTGGGACATGACTTCATTATCTATGCCTGATGGACGTTGATCAACTACCAAAAGCGTGACAAAATATTTTCGCAGTTCTCTAGCAATAGTTCCAAAAATCGTACTTTGGACAACTCCTGGGTCAAGAAAGCGGTGCGCTTCCTCTATTGTAATCATTAATGGTGTCGGCCGATCTAAAGGATTTTTACTTTGGAGAAATTTATCAGCTTTTTTGACATAATGCTCATGTATCCGTCTGGTGATCATATTTGTCACCAACATATATGAAAGCATATTTGACTGGGAACCAAATTCAATAACTACGTTTTTTCCAGCTTCTAGACATTGGACGATGTTTTTAATATAATTTTGCGGACAAGCACTACGCATATACTTTAAACTATCTAAGCGAAAAAGTTTCCGCTGTAATGCCATAATTGAGCCTTTGTGTCCGCGTTTTTCGTCACAAAACATCTCAATATCTTCGTTACTCATATTTAGTAACTTAATAATCCAAGATTTACCCAACTCTGTAAAGAGGATATTGGCATTATCTAAAGCCGCTTCAGAAAGTCCTAAATCACGATTACACAATTTAATATCTTCAACTTCAACCTGTTCATAGCTAAGATATAGTTCTTGTGCCTCCCGAACACCTCGACGCTTTGTTGAATCTGGATCAAGTGTGTAAACCTCAACTTGTCCGGGAAATAACTGTTTTAAGCCTTTAACAGTGTTGACGTTTTTTCCTTCTGCGACTGCTTCCCAACCATATTCTGAGTGCATATCAAAAATCAAGTTGACAGCAGCATTCTTACGAATTACACCAGCTAAAATCAAGCGCGTCAGGAAAGATTTTCCAGTTCCCGATTTCCCAAAAATCCCGTTACTCCGTTCCACAAAGCGGTTTAAATCAATGCAAACCGGCACATCCATATCTAAGGGTTTACCGATAGAAAAGTTTTTGCGTTGAGGATCATCTTCCCAGCCAAAAACTTTCCGAAAATCCTCTTCCTTGGCTTCGTAAACTTGGCTAAAGTGACTAGGAATAGTTTTAACAGGTAATAATTCCATCGTCGTACTGGTTTGGGGTTGAAAGGATGCTAAACCCCTAGACGATGGTATGAAAGAATTAGGGGATTTACCATTACTAGAAAAGCCAGATGCTGGAGATTCAGGGGTAAACATCAGCATGGGTGCTAGGTTGATCATCCCATAAGTACCGCTACCGGCTAATACTTCGCGCAAGAAACTATCATCCCAATTGGGAGGACTAGCTGTAATGCGATCATTTGCCATACCCAAGGATACATCTGTTAGCATACAGAAAAAGCGCGATCGCATTCCCTGTACCACGAGAAATTTACCTACCCGCATATCTTCTACAGAGATATCTGGGTGTAATCTGACTTCTAAACCTCCAGTCAGAGAACCTTCAATAACTGAACCTAATGGTAATCCCAAATTCATTTTTGTTCGTTGTTCGTTGTCAGTTGTCAGTTGTCAGTTGTCAGTTGTCAGTTGTCAGTTGTCAGTT
>NZ_JAQMTJ010000234.1:0-5485 GCF_028330815.1 Dolichospermum lemmermannii CS-548 | reverse complement strand
GCAGCAAAAAAAATCAAAAGTAAGCGCAATTGCAATACCTGTCGTACTGGTAGTTGCCTTGAGCGTCTAGGAGGATAATTGACTATCCTTTTTAAGCAAGTCTTAAAGAATCTGCGTGTCTTTAGACCGCAGAGTGTCAATCAGGAGCTACAAGTTTATGTTCAGGATTTATACGAAACAACCATTTTCAGTGATCCTCGTTTCAATTATCAGCCAAGTTGGCAAAAAAATCCGAATTATTCATAGTGGAGTTTGGCTGTTCTTAGCAGTTCCTTTGTGGTTAATGACGAAAGCGATCGCACCAATCTTATCATTAAAAGTCAGTCGTCCTCAATGGAAAAAACTTCCTGATCCCCAACAAGCGGGCAATTTACTTCAAAACAGCCCGCTTGTTACTGTTCTTTGATCAATAGATGACAAGCATTCCAGTCCTTAATCTTTAGCGATGATTTGGATAACAGTTCTTTTAATAGTCCCATAATGTCAATTGATCGCTTACAATAGGAAGGTTGTCAAGAATCACGATATACCGCTGTCATGGCTGTTCCTAAGAAGAAAACATCAAAATCTAAACGAGATAAACGTCGCGCTACCTGGAGACACAAGGCTGTTGTTGAAGCGCAAAAAGCTCTTTCCCTTGGTAAATCCATTTTGAGTGGCCGTTCTAAATTCGTCTATCCAACGACTGAGGAAGAAGAAACAGAAGAATCTTAAAGAAGAATTCAGTAGTCTCCAATTCAGGAGTTAGAATAAATTTATACTCGTGACGGCTGAGATTTGAATTTTTACAAGATTACTAAAAACCTAAATGTGTAAGGGTTTAGCACTGCGCTTTACCCCTACCTGGAGAATCAAACAATTAAGCCATTTTTTGTATCAATACCTACGAATCAAGGCTTTTTTCAATTTGGCTAAGGTATTGAAGTATAGATTGGGATTCCTAGAAAATCCTCAAGTTAAATTCTGACTCTGTGATTCCTGGAATTTTAAATGCCAATAATTTTTTTCAATAGCAATAATTTACCTTGATAGGGTGCGTATCGCCAATTTATATCTAAACGAAATGAGTTTTGCAAGACACTTTTGTCATGAGAAAAAGTGTCAAAACCAGCTTTACCGTGATAGCTACCCATCCCACTATCACCCACACCCCCAAATGGTAAAGAAGAAACAGCAACCTGCATTACTGTGTCATTAATACATACTCCCCCAGATGATGTTTCCTGTAAAATGCGGTTTTGCAGGTTTTTGTTTTGGGAAAATAAATATAAAGCCAGGGGTTTTGGTCTAGAGTTAATTAAGGTAATAGCTTCATTGATATCTGTATATTCAATGATTGGTAAAATTGGCCCGAAGATCTCCTCTTGCATAACTGCATCTTCTAAAGAAACATTTTCTAACAAAGTGGGAGCAATATAAAGTTCTTCACGGTTAGTTTCACCACCAATAATCACTTTACCACATTTGAGTAAATTAGCTAATCTGTCAAAATGTTTTTGATGAATAATTCTGGCATAATCAGGACTATTAGCAGGATTTTCACCATAAAATTCTTTGAGACATTTTTGCAAAGCATTAACTAAATTTGGTTTAATTTTAGCATCTACCAACAAATAATCCGGGGCAATACAAGTTTGTCCAGCATTAATAAATTTACCCCAAATAATGCGTTTGGCCGTATGTTCTAGATTGATATCTGTATCAATGATACAAGGACTTTTCCCACCCAATTCCAAAGTCACTGGAGTGAGATGTTTTGCAGCAGCTTCCATGACAATTTTACCAATGGCTGTACCACCCGTAAAAAGGATGTGATCAAATTTTTCTGCTAGTAACTGTTGACTAGTTTCGACTGCTCCAGGGACAACTGTAATATATTCTGGATCAAAGTATTTATGAATAAGTTCTGTGATTAATTTGGAAGTATGAGGCGCAAGTTCTGAAGGTTTAATGATGGTACAATTTCCCGAAGCAATCGCCCCAACCAAAGGTGAGATAATTAACTGAAAGGGATAATTCCAAGGACTAATAATTAAAATTACTCCTAACGGTTCTGGATATATTTTAGCCGAGTATGGAAATAAGTCTAAAGGAACGGCTGCTTTTTTGGGTTTTGTCCAAGTATTGATATGTTTGAGAGCATAATCAATTTCTTTATTCACACCGATTTCTGTAGCGTAACTCTCAAATTCTGGTTTACGTAAATCGGCTTTTAATGCTTGAATAATTGCTGTTTTATTCTCAATTACTAATTGTTTGAGGATTTTGAGTTGTGCAATCCGAAAAGTAACATTTTTCGTTTTACCAGTTTGGAAAAACTGCCGTTGTTTGGCAATAATCTCGACGCATTTTGGTAATTCGTTAGTAATCATTTTAACCAAATTTTAAAGTATATGTTTTAATATAATGCAATAACCTCTCATAGAGATTCACCAATTATGGATTTGTCCAATTTTACTACACTACAAAATTTAGAATCAGCCTTTGGTGGAGAATCAATGGCAAATCGTAAATACCTATTTTTTGCAGCAGTAGCACGTAAACTGGGTTTTTCCGATTTAGCGAAACTTTTTAAAGAAACAGCAGATCAAGAAACTGAACACGCTTTTGCACATTTTGAATTATTACATCCAGAACTTGTAGTTAAAGACGCAGCGGTTTTAACTGATGCACAAAAACGGGAAATTATCTCTCGTTGTTTGTCTTTAGCGATAGAAGGGGAAACCTATGAATACACGACAATGTATCCTGAATTCGCTGCTGCTGCCCAAACTGATCGAGATCATCCCGCAGCAGCAGAATTTCTCCAACAAGCTCAAGAATCTAGTGATCATGCTAACACATTTCGCACCGCAGCCCATCGTTTTGGATTGCTTAAATTCATTGAAAATCATCACGCAGATCGCTACACTGAAGCCTTAGAAGTATTAAACGGTGGAGAAGCTGTCACTAGAGTTGTCAGTGAAGATCCGCAAACGCAAAAATGGATTTGTAGACAATGCAGTATGATTTACGATCCGGTTACTGGTGATCCTGATTCGGGAATTGCACCAGGTACAGCGTTTGCAGATATTCCTGATGATTGGAATTGTCCTATTTGCGGTGCGACGAAAAAGACTTTTAAGCTCCTTGAGGAAAAAGTTGCTGTTTAAGATAAGTAAATGTCGAAGTTTTATTTGATTCCAAGTACAGGCAAAATATAAGTTATTGGTGTCAGGTCATTAAAAACACATCTACCAGTAGTATCCATAATTACAGACACTTCACTACTATTTAATTGAGGAAATTACTGAAGTGAAGTGGACTGAATTTTTTTCAAAATTAAATATTGCTATATTTAGTGTAAAAATATTCCTACTGAAATAAGCTGCAAAAGAAAAATTATGACTATGTATCCTAACCTCAACCGGGCATTTGCTCATCCTGTACTAAAGGTAATTAGCGGTTTGAATAATTTCAATGCTGCTAGTGTGGCTGCAACTGTAAAAGCGGCTGATTTGGGTGGTGCGACTTTTGTGGATATTGCTGCTGATGTGGATTTGGTAAGATTGGCGAAAACCTTGACTAAGTTACCTATTTGTGTATCTGCGGTTGAACCAGAGAAGTTTGTCACTGCTGTGGCTGCTGGTGCGGATTTGATTGAAATTGGTAATTTCGATTCTTTCTACGCCCAAGGACGCAGATTTGAAGCTGCTGAGGTTTTGGAACTAACTCGCCAAACCCGTGCCTTGCTGCCAGAAATTACCCTATCTGTGACTGTTCCCCATATTCTCACCTTAGACCAACAGGTACAACTGGCTGAAGATTTGGTGAAAGCTGGTGCTGATATTATTCAAACTGAAGGTGGTACTAGCAGCAATCCTATTCACCCTGGTACTTTGGGTCTAATTGAAAAGGCTGCTCCCACTTTAGCCGCAGCTTATGAAATTGCCCGTGCGGTTTCTGTACCTGTACTGTGTGCTTCTGGTATTTCTAATGTTACTGCACCTTTAGCGATCGCTGCTGGTGCATCTGGTGTTGGTGTCGGTTCGGCTATCAACCAACTCAACAGCGAAATCGCTATGATTGCTGCCGTGCGGAGTTTAGTAGAAGCTTTAGCGACTGCAAATATTCGCACATTTGCGTAAGAGGCAATAGGCAATAGGCAATAGGCAAGAGGCAATAGGCAAGAGGCAATAGGCAAGAGGCAAGAGTAAAGATATTCTCCCCTGCTCCTCTGCCCCCTGCTTCTTCGCACTTTGACAAATTCAAGATAAACAATTTTTCAAAGTATCAATGACTTTATCTTGTTGTTCTTGCTCCAATTCGGGGAACATGGGTAAAGATAAAACTTCTTGACTTGCTTGCTCTGCTACTGGCAATTGTCCTGGTTGATAACCTAAATTTTTATATACTGGTTGCAAATGCAAAGGTAAGGGATAGTAAATCATGGAATTAACACCCTGTTCCTGCATTTGGTTTTTTACGGAATCTCGATATTTACCACTTGCACCATTACGTCTTTCTCCAGAGATGCGAATGGTGTATTGATTCCAAACACCAACTCCGGAGGTAAATTCCTGGGGGACAATGATATCAGAAACTTGACTGAGGTGTTCGTAATAATAATCAGCGATTTGCTTGCGTCTGTTATTCCAAAGATCGAGATAGCGGAGTTTGATTTGCAGAATTACGGCTTGAATAGCATCTAAACGACTATTGACACCGATTTCTTCATGAATATATCTAACCTGACTCCCATGTTCCCGCAAAATTCGCAATTGAGTAGCGATCGCTGGATCATTTGTGGTAATTGCCCCACCATCACCGCAACCACCGAGATTTTTGGTAGGGTAGAAACTAAAGCAACCAATATGTCCAATACTCCCAACTTTTTGATTTTCCCAACTTGCACCGGTAGCTTGAGCGCAATCTTCAATTACTGCTAAATTATGAGCTTTGGCAATCTCCATTAATCCTGTCATATCCACAGGGAGTCCAAATAAATGCACTGGCATAATTGCCTTGGTTTTTGCTGTAATCGCTGCTGCTACTTTTTCTACATCTAAATTAAAGGTAGTTGCATCAATATCTACAAATACTGGTATTGCCCCTACCGCACTGATAACTTCTGTTGTCGCAAAAAAAGTAAAGGGTGTAGTAATAACTTCATCACCTGCCCCAATTCCTAAAGCGCGTAATGCTAAAAATAGGGCATCAGTACCAGAGTTACAAGCTACGCATTCGCTTACGCCATTATAAGCTGCAAACTGTTGTTCAAAATCTGTAATTGCTGGACCACCAATATAACGCCCAGAAGCTAGAACCGCTAAGACAGCAGCACTTACTTCAGTTTCAATGGTGGCATATTGTTGTTTAATATCAAAGGCGGGAATCGAATTTACACTTTTAATCATGAGGTTTTATTTTAGTTGTCAGTTGTCAGTTGTCAGTAGGGGCGAAGCATTTGGAAGGTAAATTATCGGTCATTGCCAAAAATAGTTCT
>NZ_JAQMTJ010000233.1:0-42343 GCF_028330815.1 Dolichospermum lemmermannii CS-548 | reverse complement strand
GGGGTTTTAAAGCCTCTCCCCTTGCAGGGGAGAGGTTTGGAGAGGGGTCAGTCTATACATTCAAAACTTTTCAAACACCCTCTTAAGCAGAACATTAGTAGTTTTCCTAATGACAATAATAATGTGTACAATTTCCGGTGCAATAGCCACAAATAAACTACAGTCAGCCAACCCAGCCGATATGTTTTAAATTTCTCAAAATTACTCTTCTGTGCCTCTGCGTCTCTGCGTGCAAAAAAAATCCTGAAAACCTCAATCAAATATGCAAACTCTTAACTTTCCCAAACCTGTAATCTCCATCCAAAACCTCGATCATTATTTTGGAAATGGACAACTGCGAAAACAAGTTTTATTTAATATCAACCTCACCATTAATACAGGTGAAATTGTGATTATGACAGGTCCATCTGGCTCAGGTAAGACCACATTATTAACCTTAGCTGGTGGATTGCGTTCGGCTCAATTTGGCAGTTTGCGGATATTAGGCAACGAACTCTGTAAAGCCAATGCAAAACAATTAACCCAAGCCCGCAGAAATAACGGTTATATCTTTCAATCCCATAACTTACATGGTAGCTTAACAGCAATTCAAAATGTAAGAATGGGTTTAGAATTACAACCGAAAATGTCTGGAAAAGAAATGTTAATCCAATCACAAAAAATGCTAGAAGAGGTAGGATTAGGAAATCGGCTTAATTATTATCCAGATAACTTATCAGGGGGACAAAAACAACGAATTGCGATCGCTCGTGCATTGGTAAGTCAACCGAAAATAGTTCTAGCAGATGAACCTACCGCCGCACTTGATAAACAATCGGGACGAGATGTAGTAGAATTAATGCAGAAACTAGCAAAAGAGCATAGTTGTACAATTTTGCTTGTTACCCACGATAACCGCATTTTAGATATTGCTGACCGAATTGTTTACATGGAAGATGGCCATCTTGTCCGAGAAAAAAGTGATTCTTTGCAAGATGTAGTTGGTTAAAATATTGTTAATACCGTTTTCTCTACGGACTTCCAAGAAATAAAATCCCCAAAAATTTCTTGTAGTGCGGGCATACTTCGACAAGCTCAGTACAAGTCTTGCCCGCTAATCATCAAGGACGGGCATCCTGCCCATCCCACAAAATTGGGTAATTTATTTTTTGGTGTTCCCCTAATTTATAAATTCTGTAAGAGGGTTAATCTACAATGACTTGGGAATTTTGGATTGATAGGGGTGGTACATTTACTGATATTGTCGCCAAATGCCCCGACGGTAAATTACAAATTCACAAACTATTATCCGAAAATCCCGAACGTTACACCGATGCAGCAATACAGGGAATTCGGGAACTTTTAGGCATTTCAGATCATGAAACTATTCCTTCAGAGGAAATCACAATTGTCAAAATGGGGACAACAGTAGCTACAAATGCCCTACTGGAAAAAAAAGGGGATAGAACTGTTTTACTCATCACCAAAGGCTTTCGAGATGCTTTAAAAATCGCCTATCAAAACCGTCCCGATATTTTTGCCCGGCAGATTATTTTACCAGAAATGTTATATGAACAAGTAATTGAAGTAGAAGAACGTTACAACGCCCAAGGCGATGTATTAGTTAATTTAAATTTAGATGCCATTCGTCCTCAACTGCAAACAGCTTGTAATAGCGGGATTCATTCCTGTGCAATTGTTTTTATGCACGGTTATCGCTACACCAACCATGAAAAACAGGTTGCTAACCTCGCTAAAAACATTGGCTTTACTCAAGTTTCAGTATCTCACGAAATTACCCCCTTAATGAAATTAGTCAGTCGTGGTGATACAACGGTAGTTGATGCTTATTTGTCGCCGATTTTACGAAGATATGTGAATCAGGTAGCGAATCAGTTAGGAAAAAACGTTACTCTCCAGTTTATGCAATCTCATGGAGGCTTAACTGACGCAGAAACTTTTCTTGGTAAAGATAGTATCTTGTCCGGTCCGGCGGGGGGAATCGTTGGTGCGGTCCAAACTAGTCTGATGGCAGGATTTCATAAAATTATCAGTTTTGATATGGGTGGTACATCTACGGATGTTGCTCATTATAATGGTGAATATGAACGTACCTTAGAAACAGAAGTGGCTGGAGTTAGGTTACGAACTCCAATGATGGCTATTCATACCGTTGCAGCGGGTGGCGGTTCAATTTTACATTTTGATGGTTCTCGTTATCGCGTTGGACCAGAATCAGCCGGTGCAAATCCCGGTCCTGCTTCCTACTCCAAAGGCGGACCCCTAACGGTGACAGACTGTAATGTCATGGTAGGTAAGTTGCAACCTGCTTTTTTCCCTCAAGTATTTGGAGCAAATGCTGACAAATTATTGAATGTGGAAATTGTCAAGAGTAAATTTGCGGAATTGGTAGAAGAAATTGGTGATAATCGCACAGCGGAACAAGTAGCAACGGGTTTTCTTACCATTGCCGTTGATAAAATGGCCAATGCGATTAAAAAAATCTCCCTCCAACGTGGTTATGATGTATCTGAGTATACTTTATGCTGTTTTGGTGGTGCAGGTGGACAACACGCTTGTTTAATTGCTGACGCTTTGGGAATGAAACAGGTATTTATTCATCCCTATTCTGGAGTTTTATCTGCTTATGGTATGGGTTTGGCAGATGTGAGGGTGTTAAAAGAAAAAGCTATTGAAGCGGTTTTAGAATTAGGGATATTGTCAAATTTAAAAGTAGTATTTACAGAATTAGCAGCAGAGGGAAAAAAAGAATTAAACCGTCAAGATCCTGGTAATACAGAGATTCAACTGTATGAAAAGCTGCATTTAAGATATGAAGGAACAGATGCGGCTTTGGTTGTGAATTTTGCCGATTTAGCAGCAATGCAGAATCAGTTTGCAGAGTTACATCGTCAGCGTTACGGCTTTATTGCCGAGGAAAAACCCTTGATTGTGGAAGCGGTGACGGTGGAGTTAGTATTACATCATGATGCCCCATTTGCATCTGTAATTTCTCGGATAAATGATAATTTACCGATTGCAGATACAACCGTACAGATGTTTACTGCTGGGAAATGGTGGGATACCCCAGTTTATCGTCGGGAGAATTTACAACCGGGAGACTGTATTTCTGGACCGGCAATTATTGTAGAAGCGACGGGGACAAATATTATTGAACCCCATTGGAAAGCAGAATTAACTAATATTCAGAATTTGGTTTTGTCAGTTGTTAGTAGTCAGTTGTCAGTGGAAAATACAAATGAGAAAATTGAAAATCCTGATGCTGTCATGCTGGAAATTTTCAATAATTTGTTTCGGGCAATTGCTGAACAAATGGGGATAACATTACAGAATACCAGTTCTTCTGTGAATATCAAAGAAAGGCTCGATTTTTCCTGTGCAATTTTCGATAATCATGGACAATTGGTCGCAAATGCCCCCCATATTCCTGTACATTTAGGTTCCATGAGTGAAAGTATTCAGGCTTTAATTTCCACTCATAAAAATAATATTCAACCTGGTGATGTTTTCGCTGCTAATAATCCCTACAATGGGGGAACTCACCTTCCAGATATTACAGTTATTACTCCGATATTTCTTAATTCTCATTTTCCTATTTTTTATGTAGCTTCACGGGGACATCATGCAGATATTGGGGGAATAACTCCCGGTTCTATGCCACCTTATAGTACAAGTGTCACAGAAGAAGGGATTTTATTAGATAATTTTCAATTAGTTAATTCTGGGGTTTTCTGCGAACAGGAATTAATTAATTTACTCAGCAGCGAACCTTACCCAGCGAGGAATATTCCTCAAAATATCGCCGATTTAAAAGCGCAAATTGCAGCGAATGAACTGGGAGTTAAAGAATTATTGAAAATGGTAGAACACTACAGCTTAGAAACTGTTCAAGCTTATATGGGTTTTGTCCAAGATAATGCCGAAGCATCAGTTCGTCGAGTAATTGAAGTTTTAAAAGATGGGAGTTTTAGTTATGCTTTGGATGATGGAAGTATGATCAAAGTTAAAATTACTATTGATAAAAAACTCAGAAATGCTAAAATAGACTTTACTGGGACTTCACCGCAATTAAATAATAACTTTAACGCACCATCAGCAGTTTGTAAAGCAGCAGTTTTATATGTTTTCCGCACTTTGGTAAATGATGATATTCCTTTAAATGCAGGATGTATGAAACCGTTGGAAGTGATTATTCCTCAAGGTTGTCTGTTAAATCCCCATTATCCGGCTGCGGTAGTTGCGGGAAATGTGGAAACTTCCCAAGCAATTACAGATGCTTTATATGGGGCTTTGGGTGTGTTAGCTGCTTCCCAAGGAACGATGAATAATTTTACTTTTGGTAATACGAAATATCAATATTATGAAACTATCTGTGGTGGTTCTGGTGCGGGTGAAGATTTCAATGGAACAGACGCAGTTCATACCCACATGACTAATTCTAGATTAACAGATCCTGAAGTTTTAGAATGGCGGTTTCCGGTAATTTTAGAAAGTTTTACAATTCGTGAAAATAGCGGAGGAAAAGGTAAATATCACGGTGGAAATGGTGTAATTCGACGGTTGCGGTTTTTGGAAAATATGACAGCGGGAATTTTAGCAAATCATCGGGTTATTCCCCCTTTTGGTTTATGTGGTGGGAAAGCAGGTATGATAGGTAAAAATTATGTAGAAAGAAATAATGGAACTGTGAAAAAATTAGGAAGTAAAGCTGTGGTAGAAATGAATCCTGGAGATATATTTGTCATTAAAACTCCAGGAGGTGGTGGTTATGGGGAGATATAAAATATCCCCAACTTCTTAAATAAATATATGATATATACAGCACTTCCCGGTGTTATGAGGTACATATCTAGCGGGCAAGATTTGTACTGAGCTTGTCGAAGTATGCCCGCACTACAAGAGTTTTATGATTCAACTGCCTCTTGCCTTTTGCCTTGCTATAACGACAATTTTTAACGCTAACCTACTTATTCATTATGTTATCAGTCCAAGATGCCGAAACTATTATTTTCAATGCTGTCCAACCTTTAAATCAACAACATGATATTGAAATTGTGGATTTATTAACAGCATTTCATCGCATTTTAGCAACTCCTGTAATTAGTTCTTTAGATTTTCCTCATTGGGATAATTCCGCAATGGATGGTTTTGCTGTACGTTATGAAGATGTACAAAATTGCAGTTCTGAAAATCCGACAATTTTAGAAGTTGTCGAAGAGATTCCCGCAGGATATCAACCTCAAATTACTATTAAACCAGGACAAGCAGCCAGGATTTTCACCGGTGCAATAATCCCAAAAGGTGCGGATACTGTAATTATGCAGGAAAAAACTAATTTACAGGAAAAGCGAGTTTCTATCTTTGCGACACCGCAACCGCAAGAGTTTGTTAGACACCAAGGAGACTTTTACCAAGCCGGAAAAGAACTTTTACCAGCAGGAATTCCCCTGAATGCAGCAGAAATTGCTATTTTAGCCGCAGCACAATTATCTACAATCAGTGTTCTCCGTCGTCCACGAGTGGCAATTTTTTCTAGTGGTGACGAATTGGTAACACCAGAACAAACCCTAAAACCTGGACAAATAGTAGATTCTAACCAATATGCTTTAGCAGCTTTAGTCAAAGAATTGGGTGCAGAAGTGTTAATGTTAGGAATTGTTAAAGATAATCCAACTGCATTAACAGAGACTATAAATTATGCCATTAATCATGCTGATATAGTTCTTTCTTCTGGTGGAGTTTCCGTCGGTGATTATGATTATATTGATAAAATTTTAGCATCTCTGGGGGCAGAAATCCATTTTCGCGCCGTGCAAATGCGTCCAGGAAAACCCCTCACATTTGCCACATTTCCTAATTCCCTTTATTTTGGTTTACCAGGAAATCCCGTTTCGGCATTAGTCACATTTTGGAGATTTGTAGAACCGACAATTAAAAAACTTTCAGGAATTAATCAGGGTTGGGAAGCGAAATTTTTAAAAGTAAAATCCCATTCCGAATTAAAATCTAACGGGAAAATGGAAACTTATATATGGGGTAACTTAAAATTAAATAATGGTATTTATGAATTTCATCAAACAAGTGGCAATTTAAACTCTGGGAACTTAATTAACTTAGCGCAAACTAATGCTTTAGCTGTTTTACCAGTAGGAAAAACCTTAGTTACTCCAGGACAAGAAACTTTAGTTTTACAAATAGGATAAAACAAACCTTCTTCTTTTCTTCCTTCGTGTTCTATCCCTACGGGACGCTGCGCGAACGTCCCTTCGTGGTTCATTTAATCAGGTATTATTAACTTGTCTTTTATCAAGCATAAGCAGAAGAGAATCTATATCTAAAAGCCAATTTTCATCAATAAATTCCAGATTTTCATTATAGATAAGAACTAACTCACCTATATTTTCAAGAAAATTCATAAGAGAAAATTTGAGTTTTAGAAAACGTTTATCTTGGGTAACACCTACAAAACTACTAACTAATTTTGCTTCTATGGGGTGAGGTAAAGTAATTAATTCATAATATCTATCCTGTTCATTCCAATAACCATTGATTGTATAACAGCATTGTTCAAGATGTTTTTGAACAAGAGAATTAGTATCTAAATTTTCTAATATCTCAGTTAAATCTTGCCAGATTTGGTGATTTTTCAATTGAAGTGTAGTCATAATCTATTCTAGATTAATGTTGTCTTACAAAACCAGGAAAATGTAATTAATATACCATAAAAAAATGTCCCAAAACTGACGCAAAAAACCTCTCTATTTTTTCTCTCTCTGTGTCCTCTGTGCCTCTGTGGTTCGTTTTAAAAAAAGAGTTTTAGGCTTAACTAAACCGTATGGGATTTTAGAATCTTTAACGTTCACAAGAAACTAAAAAGAGTAATTCCAGAAAAACCAGAATTACCCTTTTTAAAAGTTTAGGAAAAATTAAGCAAAAGCAGCCATTTTCACATCGTTGTTACCAAGGATTTCTTGTAATTCCTCAGCGTCAACAGTTTCCTTTTCAATCAGCATTTGAGCAATTTCATCTAAAACCTTGCGGTTATTAAGTAAAACTTCTTTAGCGCGAAGATAAGCAGTATCTACTAATTTCCGAACTTCTTCGTCAATAGCAGCAGCGGTTTCTTCTGAAAAGTCGCGTTCTGACATAATATCTCGACCCAGGAACATATTTCCTTGTTGACGACCAAGGGCAACTGGACCCAAGCGATCGCTCATGCCAAAGCGAGTTATCATTTGTTTAGCTACTCTGGCAACTTGCTGTAAATCATTAGAAGCGCCAGTAGTAACTTCCTCTTCACCAAAGATAATTTCTTCAGCGAGACGACCACCCAAAGCCACAGCCATTTGATTTTCCAAATAAGCACGGCTATATAAACCAGTGTCCATACGGTCTTCACTAGGGGTAAACCAAGTTAAACCACCAGCTTGACCACGGGGAATAATGCTAATCTTTTGCACAGGGTCATAGTCAGGCATTAAAGCCCCAACTAAAGCGTGACCTGCTTCATGGTATGCAACCAAAGTTTTGCGCTTTTCGCTCATTACCCGGTCTTTCTTTTCCGGACCCGCTAATACACGATCAATTGCATCATTAATTTCATCCATCGAAATTTCCGTTAAATTCCGACGGGCGGCTAAAATTGCCGCTTCGTTGAGTAAGTTAGATAAATCTGCACCGGTAAAACCAGGAGTCCGACGGGCAATTTTATCCAAGTCTACATCTTTAGATAAAGTTTTACCACGAGCATGAACTCGGAGAATTTCGCTTCTTCCAGCGTAGTCAGGACGGTCTACCACAACTTGACGGTCAAAACGACCGGGACGTAATAAAGCCGCGTCTAATACGTCAGGACGGTTGGTAGCAGCAATAATAATAATGCCAGTGTTACCTTCAAAACCATCCATTTCCGTTAGTAACTGGTTGAGGGTTTGTTCCCGTTCGTCATTACCACCACCTAAACCAGCACCCCGTTGACGACCTACCGCGTCAATTTCATCAATAAAGACGATACAAGGAGCGTTTGTTTTTGCTTGTTCAAATAAATCGCGGACACGGGAAGCACCCACACCCACAAACATTTCCACAAATTCAGAACCGGAAATTGAGAAGAAAGGAACACCTGCTTCTCCAGCAACAGCCCGCGCCAGCAGGGTTTTACCAGTACCAGGAGGACCAACTAAAAGTACACCTTTAGGAATTTTTGCACCAATAGCGGTAAAGCGATCGGCATTTTTCAAAAAGTCTACAACTTCATTTAGTTCTAATTTAGCTTGGTCAATACCCGCAACGTCCCCAAATGTCACTTGAGTTTGGGGTTCCATTTGCACTCTGGCTTTAGATTTACCAAAGTTCATGGCTTGGCTACCTGGTCCACCTTGAGCGCGACGGAGAAGGAAAAATAGACCAACTAGCAGCAATACAGGGAAGAATAAGCTGCTGAGAGCTTTAAACCAAAATCCTTCGTCTGCTTGAGGTAATACGGCAATATCAACACCTTTATTTGTCAGAGTATTGATTAAATCTGGGTCGTTAACTAAGGTAACTATCTTCTTATTAGGATCATATTTGGGTGTTACCAAAGCTGTAGAACGGTCAGAACTCAAACTGACTCTCTCAACTCTGCCTTGTTTAACTTCTTGGATAAACTGGCTGTAGCGCCATGTTTCCCGGCTTTGGGGTTGTTTGTCAAAAAATGCTGTTCCTAGGGCAATAACAACTATAAAAAGGAGCGCGTACAGCCCCGTATTTCTCCATCTTTTATTATTCACTGATGTTGATTCTCCTGTACTGGTTTGCTGCTTATACTTAGCTTCTCTAAGAAAGAGGACATTATGATAATTATGTTAACTTATTTTAAGATATCTCAAAATAATCCTCCTGTCATGCTAAAAATTCTCTCCCACCTCCTGCAAGTCTAAAACATGAGAATGATAGGAGTTCTATTGTAGCGATTCTCAGCAGGAGTCAGGAGAAAAGAGGCAGGGGCAGGGAGCAGGGAAAATATTTATTGTCTATTGTCTCTTTCTTGACAACTGACCACTGTACGGGCGAAGCATTTGGAGAACTATTTTTGGCAATGACCGATAATTTATCTTCCAAATGCTTCGCCCCTACTGACAACTGACCACTGACCAATTAATCTTTTTCTGGTAATTTAATACTACTTGTACCGTTGGGATTAGTGACTATCTCCCCTCCTAAAGCTTCAATTTCCCGAATGGCTCGTTTGCGAGTTTTTTGATCAACTTTATTATTTAAAACCATCATCCATGTAGAAATACGGGCTGATTTACTATCTGGGTTTTTACTGAGAAACTCAGCGGTTTTTTGAGAACTAAATGCTGCTTGCTTACTTTCCGCGTCAGTATAAGTGTTAGCCCACTCTGCGGCTTTGAGAAAAGATGTTTGGGCTGCTTGAGCATTACCTAAAAACAATAACTCATCTGTGCCTTTATAACGCCAGATATAATAGGATTTTTTGGGTAATTGTGGAGATAAAGATTTTAATCCTTTGTCCATTAAAGCTATAGATTTTTCTGGCATCCCACCGTATAAAGAGCTACTTACAGAAAGTCCTAGGTAAGCGTCTAGAAAACGAGGGTCACGTCCTAAAATAACTTCAAAATATTCTGGACTGAGACGATACCCTGTTCTATCTCTGGCTTCATCATCGCCAAAGAATTGCAAAAAATCAATATATACCCAATCTGCAATCAGGTTTTTATAACTAAAACTAGGTACATTTTTCAGTAAGTTCAAGCGAAGACTTTCTTTTTTGAGGTCTTTTTCCAGAGTTTCAACAGAAATAGATTGTTGACTGGTTAATAGTTTTTGCAACTTTGGTATTTGTATTAAGCTAATACTGGTAATACACAAGCAAACGACTAAAGGTGTGGTAATAGCTTCACGAGATAAGAACATACTTCCAGTAATTAAAAATTCATAATTAAAAATTAAAAATGACCATAGCCCCTCAATTCTATTATTGTTGCACCAATTGGCAACATTTTTGAGCTATTGCCCAATCTTCTTGAGTTTCTATGACTAATACTCGCACTGTTGAATCAGATGTGGCAATATCAACATCAATAGGTTGGTGCTGGTTTTTATCAGCATCAATTTTTAGTCCCAAAAATCCCAAGGCTTCACAAGCTGCTTGACGGATTCCTGGGGAGTTTTCGCCGACTCCAGCCGTAAAAACTAAAACATCTAAACCTGCTAAACTAGCCAACATTGCCCCGATACCAGCCTGGAGACGATGTACGTATATATCCCAAGCTAGTTGAGCGCGTTGATTACCTTGGTCTTTTGCGGCTATTACCTCCCTTAAATCACTTGATATTCCAGAAATACCTTTTAATCCAGAAGCCTTATTTAACACATTATCTAATTCTTGACTAGAGTAATTATACTGTTGCAGTAAATAAATTAAAATCCCTGGATCAATTGAACCACTGCGGCTACCCATCATTAAACCATCCAGGGGAGTAAATCCCATTGTTGTGTCAATACTGCAACCATTTTTGATGGCGGCTAAAGAACAACCATTACCTAAATGACAGGTAATTATCCGTAGAGATTGTAAATCTTGACCCAGAATTTCTGCTGCTCGATTAGCACAATACTGATGACTGATGCCATGAAAGCCGTAACGACGGATACCTTGTTCAACTAATTGATAGGGGATGGGATAGATGGCTGCGGCATCGGGTAAAGTGTGGTGAAATCCGGTATCAAAAACTGCAATTTGGGGGATATTCACCAGACTATTTTCAATGGCTTCAATGCCAGCTAAAGCGGCTGGATTATGGGCTGGGGCTAGATTGCATAGGTGAGCGATCGCCTGTTTCACATCTTCAGTAATTATTACAGCTTCTTGGTAATCTTGACCACCATGCACTACCCGATGTCCGACCACTGCTATTGCTGATAAATTATCAATTACCTTGGTTGTACCATTGATAAGAGTAGATAGCAGATACGCAAATTGCACCTGTCGAGAATCACCAGCCATTGTTTCTTGCAGTTTTGCACCTGTAGCGGTTTTAACTGTAATTTCTGCGTGATTTTGCTCCTGAATCCAATTGATTTTTCCTTCCCACAGGGGTTGGGGGGCTACATTAGGAATCGGGGATGTTATATCATATAAACAACTCTTTTGGCTGCTAGAACCGGCATTGAGGACGAGTATTTTCATAAATTCAAATTTAGTATGGTGATTTTATTTTTTGGGTGGAGTAAAACCAAACTTTGTAAAAATCCAGTGATACCATTCTTGATGAGTAGTAACAAAAGTTAAGGCTGATTCCAAATCTATATCTAAATCTTTATTATGAATACTGATAATTAGATCATAAATCAAATCGAAGAGAATTCTATCTTCTTTATTAAACAGAATAAAATTCCCATTCGCACTATTTTCAAGTTGTTTAATTCTTTCCTTACCGACTTTACCAGTAATCTCTGGTTGACGTTCATCTCTAATTAAATCAAATTTACTTTGAGGATTATTAATCACCAATTCATTAAAATTACTAATCCGACTCGTAAAGGGAGTACCACTAATTTCTAAAAAAGCAATAACATGATATTGATTTCCTCTTTCTATGACAATATGTTCTGGTAATACCTTTTTCCCTAAACGATATTGTGTTAATTTAAATGACTGGATATGAGTTAAAGCTTCAGCAATATTCCTCAACTTACCAACATCATCACCATCACTAACAATAGATGGATTATGATATTTTTGTTCTAACTCAATTCTATGTTCATTGAGATATTCAATTACAGGATTTACGGGAATTGCAGTTTCACCAGATAAATAAGTTGCTAACTTCTCCTGTAAGTTGCTTAAATCAACAGAATTAGGTGATTGTATAGCTTGAATTAGCTGACTTAAAACTTCCATTGATGTTTGTTGCTGTTGCTGTAAAAATTTTAATTGCTGTTCTATTTTTTCATTACTATCTAATTCCCGAATTAGTTTTCTTTCATCTGGTAAAGAAATTCCATTAACTCTATAATCATAGTATTTAGCCGCCCGATTTAAAGCCGCACGAATAGGTTTTTTACCTAAAATATCATCTAAATCTTCAGGTAAAAATAACTGTTCTAAGGTAATATCTACAGTTTGTATTTTCACTTTGAGAATAGATTTAACTTCCGCTTCTGTCGGTTGACGTAAAGAAACCTGATATTGAGATACTCTCCCAATAATAGATTGATCAAATATTGTTTGAAATTTTTCCCACCTATCAGGAAATAAATTCAAGATAATTAAACTATTAGGAACATGAGTGAAAATTTCTTTGATAGCTTCCCCAAAATTTAACAAGATTTCTTGATTGTGAGGAAGTCCTAAACCTTCTAATTGATCAAAAATAATAATTAAAGGTTCATCTAAAACAGATAATTTACCTAAAACTGAAATAGCTTCTAAAGAAAAAGCTTCTTTACTAATTTCTTCTCCCCAATTTGGTAAACCAACGGTTTCAGCTTCTTCGTCAGTTAAAATATTTCCTGCTAACCAACGAGTGCTAATATTTCTATATTTATAATCTGTATAACTGCAATATTTAACCATGCCTTTAATGATAGATAAAGCAAAACTACCCGGAGCATAATTACTCATCCACCATTCATTAATCGTCTTTTCTATATATTCCCAATATTCTCGTTTTCGTTTTGTATTTTCTTTACTTAAAGCACTAATACTATTATCTTCTAAATCATATAAGGCTTTTAAAATATCTATATCTTTTTGTGTAACATCTCTATCATTAAGACTAACTATTTTCCGAAAAGTGTTAATAATTAAAGAGTATAATTGAGGTAAATTTCCTGCTTTCTCAACTAGAGATTCTAAAATTCTACTATAAATATGATAAAGTACAGATTGGGCATTATTCGGTTGACGAATAAATAGTAATCTATTACTTGATAATCTATCATTAGCAAGTCGCATCATTAAATGAGTTTTACCAGTACCTGGTTCTCCAATAACAACTACACCTTTACTCTGATAATTAGGATCTAATTTAATATTATTTAAAGCAGTTTGTAAAGTCTGGAATTCTCGATGATAAGTATCAGCAAAATCTGGGTGATGTTGAAAAGGAGTATCAACTCGACTGCTAGTAAAGGGATTAGGTTGTTTTTTGAGATTTTCTAACATTATCTTTCTATAAAGATGATAAGTAAATTTGGCATCATAACTAGCGGTATGTGCCATATTCGGCAGAAAATATTGATTATTAGCTCGCAGATTCAAATATTTACTCAGATACTCTAAAGAATAACTTTCTAAATTTGGAAACCAGTCTTTAGCCAAAATCCAAGTACAATCAAATTCCAAATTTTGCCAAGGTAAACCAACTTGTCGAAAACTATGCTTGAGAATATCAATATCATGTTCTGCATAGTGACAGATAATTTTTTTATCTTCAACAATAGTTAGAAATTCTGTTAATAAAGTTTTAAGACTTTTGAGATTTAAAACATTTTGAAACCCATGGGAATTACCATCACAAAAACCTTCATAAATTAACACACCTTGACTATCAACAATAGCTAATTCAGTTAAATTAGGATTTCCTTCAGTATCTAAAACAACAAAATCCATATTAATTTACTTATAAGTAGATAATCTTAACACAATTATATCGTGAACACGAAAAATTGCTGGCGTTGCTGAATTGAAGTAATTTCTCAAACTCTTGCTCCTTGTGCCTCTGCGTGTTAGCGAAGCCCGATAAAATCATCCTTTCATTCACCAACGCCAAATTGTAAAATTAGTTATTACCTACGTTTACCAGTACGACGTGGTGTAGGAGAACTAGAACCAGGCTTTTTATCACCTGCTGCTGTGCGTGAGGAAGGTTGTCTAGGTGATTTTGAAGAAGCAGATTTAGGAGCAGAACGACGAGTCCGCTGATTCCCACCACCAGAAGGAGCTTTGCGTCCATTGGGAATTGGTTCAGCCTTAATTTCCGGGTTGACTCCAAAACCAGCCACCACCTCTTTCGGTAAACGCTGCTGAATTAGTTGCTCAATATCCGCTAACAAATGATGTTCATCAACACATACAAGGGAAATCGCTTGACCTTCCGCACCTGCGCGTCCAGTCCGACCAATACGATGCACATAATCCTCTGGGACATTAGGTAAATCGTAATTAATAACGTGAGGTAGTTCGCTGATATCAAGTCCACGCGCAGCAATATCCGTTGCTACCAATACCTGCAAAGTCCCATCTTTGAACTTAGCTAAAGCGTGAGTTCGCGCTCCCTGACTCTTATTACCGTGAATAGCCAGGGCTTGAATGCGGTCTTCACCCAACTGCTTCACCAACCGGTCAGCACCATGCTTGGTGCGGCTAAATACTAATACTTGATACCATTTGTTTTCTCGAATCAGATGAGAAAGTAATTGCCGCTTGCGATCGCGGTCAACATGATAAACTTTCTGTGATATCGTTGCCGCAGTCACGTTTCGGCGTGCTACTTCAATCATTGTCGGGTTATGCACTAACCCAGCCGCGAGAGTTTTAACCTTATCTGAGAATGTCGCAAAAAATAGCAAATTCTGGCGTTGTTTGGGCAAAAGCGAAAGAATGCGGCGAATATCATTAATAAAGCCCATGTCCAGCATTCGGTCTGCTTCATCCAGTACCAACACTTCCACACGGGACAAGTTCAGAGTCCCTTGTTGAACATGATCTAACAATCGTCCTGGGGTGGAAACCAAGATATCTATGCGGGTTCGCAATTTCTGTTTTTGGGGACCAATACTAACTCCCCCAAACATCACCATTGAATTCAGATTTAAGTATTTACCATAATCACGGACACTTTCTTGCACCTGTGCAGCGAGTTCACGGGTAGGAGTTAGAATTAACGCCCGAATTGGGGAAAATCCAGTAGAATGACTGGGAACGTTCTTATTAGCAGATAACCGATGTAAAAGTGGCAAAGTGAAGCTGGCAGTTTTGCCTGTACCAGTTTGCGCTCCAGCCATAATATCACCACCAGCTAACACCACAGGAATAGCCTGTTTCTGGATTGGTGTGGGTTGATTATATCCTCGCTCAGTGACAGCACGGACAATTTCCGGGGACAAGCCGAGATTAGAAAAAGACATAGAACTCCAAAAATAACATCGGCCTGTCGCCACTCACGGCTTCAGTCTTAGGCGGACGAATGGTTTAAAATGCTAAATGGGCGGTAAGCACCAAGACTAGGAGCAAATGCCACAGTCAACTATCATAGCAGATTTATTGTTAAATCGGAAACTATGTCTAGTATGAAGTTAATTTCCAGAAGAAATTAAATATACGCTTTCTAAAACCTTTGTAAAGACGTTCCATGGAACGTCTCTACTTTTTTACCAGATGTGCCATTCTCAATAATTAGAGAATCACTATTGTTGGCTGGCTTTTTCCCTTAACCAAACTTCTAAATCACCAACTTCTGAAAAATCTAATAATACATCTCCTAATGATTCCAATTCATCAATAGATAATCCTTGAATTTGCTCTATTACAGATAATTCAAGTCCTCCAAATCGGCGATTTAATAACCGGAGAATTATCTGTTGTTCTCCTAGTTGCTGTCCTTCTTGTTTTCCTTGTTGTTTTCCTAGTTGCTGTCCTTCTTGTCTAGCTTTTTCTCTGTCTTCTTGATAAAGCGGTGCTAATCTCATCACTAACTCCCTATCATCTGTTTCTATTTGTTGATTAATGTTCAAGTTTTTTTGGAGGTTGTACAGCAATTCTAGCGTCACTTTCCGAAATGGATGATTTGCCGGTAGTGCTGCTAATTCATCAATTGCCTGTTTTTGAACAGTCCCCCGTCCCAATACTCTCAACCACAATGTTTCTTGAGTACATGGTAACTGATGCAAAGCCACGATGACTGTCCGTAAATACTCAGGTAAAAAATGTACTCCTGCAACCCAGTCTGGTTTTTGAGTTGCACCAAATCCTGAGAGGATAGTGGAAGATGCAGTAGGAGTGAGAATCCATAATTGCGGGACTTCTATATTTTGAATAGAAGTTTTATTGCGGTTTGCTTCTCGTTGTAATGCACTCCGCACTTCCAGTAATTTTAACAGACAATCACATATTTCTTCTTTGGCTGCTGGATTGCGAAAAGGTTCAAAGATTGCAGGTTTAGTGGCTATCTTCCCCAATAACCCTAATATTTTTAAACTAGCATTTTGTGGAGAAAAAGGCGAAAATAATACATCTATTTCTCGAACTTCTGCTGCAACGCGACTAGGTGCTTGAATTTCTCCATAGGGTTTGAGTAATTCTTCTAAATAGTCCTTTGAAAATTGGTCATGAATAAATCGCGTCATTGAAAATCATGTCAGACAATGTGCTAATTACTCGGATTTTATCTGTTTTTCAGTAGCTTTAGAAAAAGGTTTGCAGAAAATAACTTTAGAAACAACTCTTAATAATAACTATAGTGGGATAATTAAAGATTGATATAGAGACTTTGTAACCTATGGCTGAACTACCCAAAACCTTAGAAGATGCGATCGCTCAATCAACTGAAGCGGTAAAATCAGCTTTAGCTGATGGTATGACTCGGATTCAAGTTGAGTTATTATTTCCAGAACTCAAATTCATGACAGTTGCAGAACAGTTTCTTCCCCAGTTTACTGAATATGAATCCCGTCTCAAAGTCTTCTTTGCTGATGCTGGTGCGGCTGCATTAGCCCGTCGTGATTGGACAGATGCCCAATTCCAAATTTCCGATATTGGTACAGGTAGGGCTGCATCTTTAGAAGCGAAAATTCAGCCAGAAGATGAAATTTTCCTATTTATTGCTCCCACCTCTGTAGAAGTCCCACAATTAGAAAAGTTGTGTGAACTGATTGGAGAACGCCCTGTCATCATGTTAACACCCAGGCTAGAAGATTCCAGCGTAGTTGGTATTGGTTACACAGCCAGAGAAACCCGTCGTCGCTTCATTAGTACCATCGAATCTTGTTACTATATCCGTCCTGTAGATGATGAATCTGCCCTTTTCCGCTGCTACCCTGGACTATGGGAAGTATGGCTAGAAACAGCGGGTGAATATCAAAAAGTTGCCGAACTCCCTGAAAAACCCTCCGGTGATGAATTAGACGCGATTCTCATGGGGGGACAAAGGGAAAACACTACGGACGCTACACCTACGAGAAAACCCAGTGTATTTAAGAGTTTGCAACGGTTTATCAAGGCTTTGAGCAGTTAGGATTACGAAGTAATGGGGAAATAGGTTAATCACCCAATTACCCATTACCAATTACAATTACCAATTACCCATTCTTTTGATTATTTATTTTAAAGATGAAATTAATCTGTTCTCAAAGTGATCTTAGTAGCAATCTTTCCCTCGTCAGTCGTGCAGTCCCGTCCAGACCAACTCACCCTGTCCTTGCCAATATTTTATTACAAGCAGATGCCGAAACTAATCAAGTCAGTTTAACAGCCTTTGACCTCAGTTTAGGTATCCGTACCAGTTTTACTGCCGAGGTATTAGAAGGTGGGACAATTGCTCTCCCTGCCAAACTGCTTGTAGATATCACCTCTCGCTTACCAGAAGGGGAAATTACCCTTGATGACCAATCAGGAGATAATACTGGAGAAGGTATAATTGTTACTCTCAAGCCCAAAAGCGGACGTTATCAAGTTCGCGCTATGGGGGCAGAGGAGTTTCCTGAATTACCAGTGATTGAAAACGCCGAAGCAATTCATCTTACTACTGCGGCACTAATTGAAGGGTTGAAAGGTTCTTTATTTGCTACCAGTTCAGATGAAACCAAGCAAGTCCTCACAGGTGTACATTTAACCCTGAAACAAGATACTTTAGAATTTGCAGCCACGGACGGACACCGTTTAGCAGTTTTGGAAACTACTAATGAGCGTCCTGTGGAGGGAAGCGAACAGGTAGAGGTGACAGTACCTGCAAGAGCATTACGAGAGCTACAACGGATGTTAGGACATAATTCTACATCAGAAGAAACTGTAGCTGTCTATCTTGATCAAGGGCAAGTTGTCTTTGCTTGGCAAAATCAACGGTTAACCAGCCGCACTTTAGAAGGACAATATCCCGCTTATCGGCAATTAATTCCTCGGCAATTTGAACGCCAAGTCACATTAGAAAGAAAGCAATTTATCAGCACTTTGGAACGAATTGCTGTATTAGCAGATCAGAAAAATAATATTGTCAAAGTCAGTATTGATCATGCCAATCAAGAAATTACTTTATCTTGTGAAGCGCAAGATGTTGGTAGTGGTACAGAATCAATGCCAGCCCAAATATCTGGAGAAGATATAGACATTGCTTTTAATGTCAAATATCTAATGGAAGGTTTGAAGGAATTACCATCTTCAGAAATTCAAATGCACTTAAATCAAAGTTTAACTCCAGTAATTTTCACGCCTTTGGGTGGTTTGAAAATGACTTATTTAGCTATGCCTGTACAACTGAGAAATTAGTTTTTAAGTCAGCATTTAGCTATCAGGTCATACAGCAGATTTCGCTCTAATGAGGTACTTGAATCATGAAACTCTTGTAGTGCGGGCATACTTCGACAAGCTCAGTACAAGTCTTGCCCGCTGGATATATACCTCATAACACCGGAAAGTGCTGTAACTAGAATATCCTAGATTTGTAAGGGTTTAGCAGTGCTAAACCCCTACCTATAGAATCAAGCCTATGAACGTGATTTAGTAATAAATTTTACCGCCACCCCATTTAGTCCCAACAACTTTTGGTTGGAGGAGAATGTGTCCAGAGATAGCCACCAAGTCATCTTCCGTCAGATTTCGCATTTGTGGGAAAATATCCGCACTCTTGATACTGGGGTGGATTTCGGAAATCTCGGTTTCACCATCATAGGTAGTGGGATTTTTGATATAGTCCACCAAACCTACAATATTATTGCGTTTAGGTAAAGCTCCTGCCAAAGCTTCTGGGTCAAGTCCCACGTTTTGGTTAGTCTTAGTTACACCACCAGCATGGCATTGAGCGCAAGCAAAATTAAAGAGTCTTTTGCCTTCTTTGACTTGTTTTAAACTGAGAACGACGGTATCACCTTGATCATTTAATGATACCGTACGGATAGCTTCATCTAGTTGCATTGCTGTTGCAGTACCGACAACCATCTGTAATGTCAGCAAAATAGTAGCAACAACAACACCAATTAGTCTTTTAAACATATTTCCCCTCAAAGATTTTATTGAGTCACTGTAATACCAATATCATGTTAGGAGTCCAATTTGTTGCCAAAAATACGATATGTTAGACTCTCAAAATCTAAATTTCTGGATAGGATTGGGGAGACAAAGCTAAAATCGCTATTTTTGGTGTTGTGAAATGGAAAGGGTATAGTTATACTTTTGTTTCGACAATTCACCCACATACACTGCGTATTTGCCTACTGTCCAGTAGCCAGAATGTTTTGGTTTATTCGCAATATCATCATTACTGAGTACACAGAAGCGCCCTCCTGGTCCCTCAACCAATAGTGTTGGCTGTCCTTCAGCCTCTACTGTTAACTGTAGATAAGGTAGTGGCTCTGTCACTTCAATCACTTGACTGGGTGTAGTGGAAGTATACCCGCAATCAGTTTTTGCCTGTCCTCCAGAGATACCAGTTAAAGTTATGGGGTCTATATCAAGAGGATTTTTAATTTTAGTAGTTGGGGGTTGTGGGGGTTGGGCAAAACTGGACTGAGTCAGCAATAAACTCATGGTTAACCCGACGGGAACAACTGTAAATATCCTGAAAGTTTTCATGTTATTTCTATGACCTTAAATGTTGATAACGCAATTTATGAATATACTAATCTTGAATAGTCTATATTCTCAAGACGAAGGCAATCAGATGGAGTTCCTATGGGATATTTTCAAAACTAAGGCTGTAATTGACTAAATTAAGAATATTTGTAGGCGGAGAGGATGCCTAAAAAGTATCATGCAAGTAACTGAACAAAATTAATTGCACATTTTTTTCATAAACAGAAATCTCTGTATTCCTTTCCTGTTCCCTCTCCTCAATCTGAAATTTATTTTGCCCGACTACTTATATCTGAATTACTGCTTCAGAGTGCGGGAAAGAATGGGAGGATTGCGTTAGGCTTGATAAAACTGAAAAACAACGGGTTGTTCCATCCGTATAAATCCTGATAAAATTTCCTGATGTTCAAACTAAAACATCCTCAAAACACTAACACAGGGTGGTCTTTGGATCAACGAGATCCAAAGTTCATCGAGTCTATGATGCCTATACTAGGCTTGTTATATAACTTCTATTTTCGAGTCCAAACCAGTGGCTGGGAAAATGTCCCAGATGAAAAAATTCTCATTGTCGGTTCTCATAATGGCGGACTGGCTTCTCCGGACACATCCATGATGTTATATGATTGGTTGCGTCGCTTTAGTGTGAAAAGACCGATTTATGGTTTGATGCACCCTAAAGTTTGGGATGTGTTGCCACCGGCGGCGGAAATGGCGATGAAGGCTGGTGCAGTGAGAGCGCATCCGAAAATGGCTTACAAGGCTTTGCGGGCTGGCGCTAGTGTCTTAGTCTATCCTGGTGGCGCTGAGGATGTGTTTCGACCCCATGCAATGCGGGATAAAATTTATTTTGCCCAACGGAAGGGGTTTATTAAGTTGGCACTCCGGGAAAATGTCCCGATTATACCAGCAATTTCCTGGGGATCACATGATACTCTGATTGTCTTGGCTGACATATATGAAATTATGCAGCAATTTCATAAAATGGGGATGCCTTGGCTGTTTGGGATAGATCCTTTGGTGTTTCCTGTTTATCTGGGATTACCTTGGGGATTGGCTTTTGGACCTTGGCCGAATATTCCTTTGCCCGTGCCTATCTATACTAGGGTTTGTCCCCCGATTGTGTTTGCAAGGTATGGAAAAGAAGCCGCAAGCGATCGCATTTATGTGAACGAATGCTATGAATTAGTCAAAAGCAAAATGCAGCAAGAGTTGGATGGTTTAATTCAAGAAGCTGGTCATTAATATTATCCTGGCGGTGCTTTTGTCGCCAGGTATTTTAAAACGTTAATTAGGTATTTGTAGGTGTAACAATTGCCTGTATATTAAGTAAGTGGACGGGAGATAAACAAAACTTGTAACAAGATGTAAATTTGCCTCTATGCGTTATTGTGGTTGAGTTTTAGCCATTCCCCAAAACGAAATATATTTTGATTTTCCTCCGCCCACCTACTTGTATTTCATATTGAATATATCAGAGAGTTTTATGGTACAGAAAAAACCGCAATGGTTTGAAACCGCTCTACAAATTAAAGGTTCAGTCATTGCTGCTATCTACAAACTGGTGCTGTTATGTGGTGCTTTTGGAGTTTTAATTTCTCTACTTTATCATCTTCAAATTCCCGTTTCTCAGCCAATTTTAGGGACTGTTATTCCCAGTATTGTTTTAGGTTTATTATTAGTATTTCGCACGAATACAGCTTATGATCGCTTTTGGGAAGGGAGAAAATGCTGGGGGGCAATAGTCAATACTACCCGTAATTTAGCCAGACAAATATGGGTATCTATTGATGAAAAAGAACCAGAGGATAAAAATAATAAAATTGATGCCTTAAACTTACTTGTGGCTTTTGGCGTAGCGACAAAACTACATTTACGAGGTGAGCCTATCAATAATGATTTAGAAGAATTAATGCCAAACTCTTACTATATAAAATTAAAGATTATGAATAATCCTCCTTTGGAAGTAGCTTTTTGGATTAGCGATTATTTACAACAGCAATACAATCGTCATTGCATTAATAGTTATCAATTGACATCTCTACAGGAATTATTAAATATCTTGGTAGATAATTTAGGTTCTTGTGAACGAATTTTAAGAACACCAATGCCTCTAGCTTATGCTATTCACCTTAAACAATTATTATTACTGTATTGCTTCCTCTTGCCATTTCAAATAGTTCAGAGTCTTGGCTGGTGGACTGGGTTAATTTCTGCTTTGGTTAGCTTTACGTTATTAGGTATTGAAGCCATTGGTTTAGAAATAGAAAATCCCTTTGGTTATGATGAAAATGACTTACCTTTAGACGCAATTTGCACAACAATGAAACGGAATATTGATGATTTAATCAGCTTAACTCCTACTGTGCATAAATCATGAAATTTCAAATAGCAGTGGCAATTAAAAATCTCATCTTAAGTAGGTTAGCATTGAAAATCGTCGTTATGGCAAGAGGCAAGAGGCAAGAGGCAAGAGGCAAGAGGCAAGAGTGAAGAGGGTTTGGGCGATTTTACTTTTCGTTACATATTACTCTTCGAGAAGCCGCTCCGCGTCTACGGTTTTTTCCCGTTCACCTACTTAGATTATAAGGAAATATCAGCTATGAATGGAGATACTGCCTCAACAAATGCCTGAGTATATTCATAGGGCATGACATTTTTGCCAATGATTTTTACTCCCTGACTTTGAGGTAAGCAATTCAGATAATATGCTAATCGTTCGTCGGGAGCTTCTGGTTTACTTTCTTTACTAATACCGCGAGCTTGTTCTCCGACAACCAATAATGTCCGGTGCGGAATTGAGGCAATATCACTACTGTAATCTCTTTGCCAAAATCTCGCTAAAAAAGCAAATACAGCATAACGCCCTCGCATATTTTTGGCATCTGCTATGAGAGTATTTAGCCATTCATCATCAACGTTTTCACTAACAGCAAACAATTTTTCAACAGAGAAAGAATATAAAAATTTGCGGGTACGGGCATAGCGGAAAAAAGCATTACCTATGGGAGATGTAAAAATGCTCCAAAGTAAGTTTTGTTGCCATTTGGGGGCATTTTTAGTAATAACTGGACGAGATGTAGGATCAGATAATACTAACCCAGCAATTAAGTCTTTTTCCAGTTTCACTAATTCAATGGCAACTGGTAATAAAGCTCCTTGGACTACGATAATAACGGGTTGTTTAACCACAGTTTGCAAGAAGTGTTCTAACTGTTTTGCCCAGTTAATTGGTGTATGCGCTAAAGCTGGCATATCACTTTCACCACATCCCAATAAGTCGGGATTATAAATAAGATTTTGGTGCTTTTTATCATACCATTCTCGGCAAAATCGCTGCCAAAATTGCCGTGATAATCCTACTCCGATAGGATGAATTAAAAGTAACGGAATACCTGAAGCAGTAGAATTGAGAGGTTGATGAATTTCATAAGCACAGCGGTAGTTTTGCCAACTATAATACTGGGTTGGAGATGCTGTGGAGTTGCTGATTGTAGATGATGACATGATGGCAATTTTTAATAGTAACTAAAAAATCATGTGAGGATGAATGAATTGATATCCAGCATCTTTCAGTTTTTGATTGGACACCCAGGCATTATATGGGCGGGTATTTTTATTATCTGCATCCCAAATAACATTAGGTAAATTATTTTTTGTCATCACATTATTAAGTAATTCTTTATTCGTGAGATGACTATCATCTACAAGATTATAAATACCTTGTAAGCGCTGCTCACGAGCAAATTCTATTGTACTAACAATGTCATCAAGATGAATCCAATTGCTGATATCTTCCCCATTACCAGGACGGGTTGTTCCTGACGCTCTACTAAATAGTTTTACCAGTTCTCTACCGGGTCCATAAATACCTCCTAAACGTAAAATACAAACGCGGGTATTGTCATTATTTGCTGTTAATAATATATCTTCTGTTTTTCGCAGTAGTTGAGAATTGCGATTAGCTGGTGCTGGTGGGCTTTCTTCGTCTACCCATACACCGTTTCTATCTCCATAAATTGAATAACTACCTGTATATATTACTTGGTGAATATTAGGAAATTGGGGGAGGAGAGAAACTAGATTTTTGGCAGTGTTTACATAAGTTTCTTCATAAGAATCAGCGGTTTTTGCGCCGACACTTAATAAGATAACTTCTTGATTTTTTAATACAGCTTTCAAGCTTTCTAGATCGTTACCTGAAGTGACAATAACCCTTTGTGCTACTGCTTCTAAAGTAGATATCCTTTGGGGATTAGTGGTAGTTGCCGTCAGCATAAAATTACTATTTGACTGCCAATATTTGCTAACGGCACAACCGACATAACCACAGCCAATAATTGCAATGTTCATGATCATTAATAAAACTAAAATAATTTATTTTTAACAATTACCAGTCCATCATCAATAGTACAGGAATCCAGAAGCTTTTGGCTAATAAGTATTAGTCTAACTTTAAATTTTCCTACCTATTCAGATGTATAACGGGAGCAGGAAGCCATATTGATAATTAAATTTTGTGAATATAGCAGCCCTATTTTCTATTTAAACTTGACTGATGCACTCAAGCAGCAGGAAATAGATTCTCTCACATATTATGGAGTATGGCTATATTATTAATTTCAGTGGCTAGGAACTGTTACTCACTGGTGATTTAGTTTGTAAGTAATTTTAACTTACTTTTTTACTTTTTATCCTCTCAAGTCGTTTTTAGTTATGAATTATACCATCTGGCATGATTGCTCCAGTTAATTTAGCACCAATTAATTTTACCAGCAGGCGATCGCCTGAACGAATTCTCGCCCCTGTCAAGTCAGCACCCCGCAAGTCAGCACCGCTAAGATCCGCACCAATCAAATTAGCCGAGCGTAAATTGGCATCTCTTAAATCTGCTAACAGTAAGTTAGCTCTAAATAAATTGGCTTCTGACAAATCCGCACCTCTGAGAATCACCTTGTGCATAAAAGTATCACTGAGATTAGAACCGCTTAAATTTGCGTAACTCAAGTTTCTTCCTGATAAATCCCGATTACTCAAATTAGCGCGGCTAAAATCTTTACCACTTAAATCTGAATTTGCCTGTGGTTGTTGATAGGTTTTTTGTGGTGAGTAAGAGTATGTAGATGATGGTTTATCGGCTTGAGGTGTTGGAGAATAAGCGGGAGTGGGCTGTTTATTCCGGAAAGAGCGCAATTTATCACGAGCTTCATTAAATAATTTTAGCTTCTCATGTGCCTTGTTTTGTAAGCGCAGGTTGTCTTTGGGGAGGCGGTCCGGGTGCCAAACAAACACTAAATCTTTATAAGCCTGGTTGATTTCTTCAAGTGTGGCCCCTAACTCTAATTCTAAAATTCTGTAGTACCGCTCCAGTTCGCTGCTCGTCATAGTGTATTGATGAATATTAATTAATAATTGAACAAATGATGAGTTATTTGTTCATTCTAGAAGTTTTATAGCTAAAACCAGTTCTTTGAATAAGAGCTTGACTGCTTTAATTTCTACTGGCATCCTCACCAATTCAACGGGTTTACCAGAGTCACCACGAACAGATTTAACTAAGGCCACCTCTGGGAACTGCCACGCTAGGTCTTGACGAACTCTATTTTTTCCACAATTCTGAATTTTTGGAAATTGGAAAGTAGATGATTGGATATTGGGGAATGGGTACTAAAAACAGGTTTTCACCCTGATAGAAAGCCCCCTGATCCCCTGCTTCCTCTTACCCACCTTCAATAATTAATTGTTGGGGAAGAGACGAGCCATTTCTGATTCATTAAAAACCTCAGATGGCAGTTCTTCCAAATTGTCGTCACCATTCTGAAACGAAGTTTCATCACCCCAGATGTCCGAAACTACATCATCAAATCCATTTTCTGCAGATGTATTCAGCCCAGTAAAAGCATGATCAGGTATTTCCCCAAAGGGATTTTCACCAACTGAAGTGAGGCTATTAAGGCTCTGATCATTGCTTTCATCAGTTAAAGACATGGAAGTAAAGGAAACATGACCGAAATTACCCATTGCTTCTGAGTCATGGGCAATATCTTCATCAGATAAGGAAATATCACCAAAGCCATCATCATCTTGTTCTACAGCCCAAGTCGCTTGTGTTTCGTTTCCCAACTCATTCAGACTCATCTCAGGGATTGAGAAAGATTCCGCTTCTGGTTCAGGGCCATCCACCATGACCACAGCCTGCTGACGGGAGTACATCTGTGGTTCTACTGTAGGACTGAGACGATTACCAAGGGCAATATCGGGGTCAAAATGTAAATTCAGAACTTCAATTAAAGTATCCGCATCTGGATTCAGTTTGGCAAAGGGAAGCATTAGCTGGGCCAATTTCGGTTCTAGAGCATTAATGACTCCCAGGATAAGGTAAGAAGAAGGTCGCTTGCCGCCATCAGGGGTATAAACTGATTCAACAGTCATCTGAAGCGTAATCCATTCACGATTGGCTTGAAAGAATTGCAGCCACTTTTGTTTGATCGAATCGGTAAAACTATCAAAGAAAGCCATAAACCCATCCTGAGAGGTAAAATGTTTTATACAATCATCAAGTCTAATTCCTCTTCAGCATTTCTGGGTTGAACTTTTACTGAATTGAGATAAAAACCTGACAATAAAGAAAAAGGTTCACGATCTGAAGTATCGGAGGGAACAACATCCTCATAGTCATCACCACTGCTGAATTAGTAAATATTTATTAAATTAGAAAATACCTGATATAAAACTTAATAAATGATGCGTAATAGGTAACAGGTAAGGGGTGAAAAAAGAAAGTTCTTCACAATCGACAACCGACAACTAACAATTGACAAATGACTAAAAAACAAAAATTTCCTTACCTACTGGGTTCTAAATGGACTGCACAACAAAAAGTTGATGGCTGGCGACATTTTCAAGTTGTTAACCGTAAAAATCAGGGTAAATGGGTATATGCAGAAATGGTAGCAGCTTGTGATCCTCAAGTGCGCTTTTGGTTAAATGCTAAATTATTGCAAGATAATTCCCAGTGGTATGCTGGGTGGCAAACTTTGCAAGAAATTAATTCTATTGAATCCGATCCAAAAAAAGCTAACAATTGTTAATTAACCCTAATTGATAAAAAAATAAGGGATGATCAAAATATAGGAAAATTTTGATCATCCCTTCCGACTAAGTAAGTTGGCGTTAAACAATCAACATATGTAACGAAATGTAAATTCGACAAATACCTTATAGATAGGTTATTTAAGGGTTTTTACGAAAAAAATGTATATTGATTTTATCGTGCCGACTTACTTAGATATTTTATTGTAAAATCTGATTCCGACAGTATTCTTGCGTAGGTGTCACAGAAGCAACTTCCACCTCTACAGGTTTCTCTGGAGTGGGGTTAATAATAAACTCACTGGGTCCTTGATGAGGTTTTTGAGAATTTCCCCAGTCATAAGTATAACCTAAACCAGACCAAGGATAATATTCCTTTTTAGCATTGGTGTAGGAATTGGTATATATTGCCTTGACTACAGGACTACTATCAGGAACAGGTAAAGGTAAAAGATTACAACTAGCATCGTTAATTTCTGCATCAATACATGGTCTAGTTAGATCTTCTGCTTTTACCCACATTTCGACAAAATGGGTTTTCGTAGAATATTTATTTAAGATTAATCCCAAATACTGTTGTAACCGCAATGAAAGTTCAACATTATCAGGAATATTGCTATCAATAGCTTGATATTTCTGACAAAATTCTTTCACTTGTGGAACTGCTGTAAACCAAGTTTGATAAGGTAGCAGTTTTTTTGTACCTATTGGCCAATCTGAACTTGGGCTACTTGTATATTTCCAAGTTGACATCAAATATTCTATTTTGCCATTATTTTCTCTCCATTTAACCTGTGGATTATTTGGAGATAAAGCCAAAAGATTATTCACTACTTCATCTGCTAATGGTTGTTTAGCATCTTCAATACTTTCTGCCAATTTTTTTGTCAGAATATTATAAGTTTCTGGTTGATACTGCAATAGATAATCATAGACATTTTGAGTTACTTCTAATTGTGATAATTGGGTTTTTGCTACGGGTGTACTATAGCTAGTCATTCCTTCAGCTAATACCCTAGTTTGCCATCCAAAAACTAAAAATGCACAACAAAGTAAGCCCAAAAATAATTTATGCTGCCAATTTCTCATGATTAATCACTTGGTACGTTAAATTTTCCGTCAAAGATGATTCTACATGAAAACACTATCAATTCTGTAACAATAATTGTTAATAAAACATTAAAAATACTTAAAAAAATATCGTAACCATAAATTTCATATATTCAGAATTTTTACTAGCGTATTAATACTTAAAAAAGATAATGTGTCAGCACTTTTCCAGGACATTGACTAGTACATCACGGCGTAAATAAAGCAACCATATTCAATCGCCAAAAAGCTTACGGTATATTAGTTTTGACTTTTGACTTTTGACTTCCGCCCTGCGGTACTAGTAGTCTGTCAAGATAAAAATGATGGACTGTAGTGTGAGCGTCTCGCTCACGCGGGCAAGACTTGTACTGAGCCTGCGATGCCCTGAGCCTGTCGGAGGGTCGAAGTATGCCCGCACTACAAGAGTTTCATAATTCAAGTTTGTACCTCATTAGAAGTCAACAAAAGTATTGCAGGTGAAGTTGCTAGTTTCAAAGGGGTTGTGAATATTCCCAGGAAGGAAATTGTCAACAGAAATTAACTACAGAAATTAACTATATTTGTGATATCTGAAATAAAGCTAAAAACGTACATTCCCAAACCAAGCGAGGTTGGGCATAACAAAGTAAATGTTTCCGAGTTTTTTCTAACTGTTGAATAATTTTTGGTTCATGTATTTGTTGCCAATAGTATTGTTGCAGATAATCAATTAACCATAATTGAGCTTCAGTATCTAATTCTTTATCAATTTTCTTGGCTAATTCTAAAGCATGACGGTAAGAAGTCGGGATTTTTTTCACCTGGGCGATGAACTCGCTAGGAATTTTTTGTAATTGTTGATAAGATAAAATCGCATTTCCTGGACTACCTGCGGCTATATTTAAAACCTCTGGATGTTGCAAAATTTCGGCATTTCCTGTTTGCGTCAATACCTGACTCATCACAGCAATATCCAACCGATAAAAAGGAATCTTTTGACAACGGGATACTAAAGTTGGTAACACAGATTCTGGTGAAGGGGCAATTAAAATTAATGTCGCTTTTCCCGGTTCTTCCAAAGTTTTTAACAACGCATTAGCCGCAGATTCCGCCATTGTTTCCGCTTGTTCTAGGACTATGATATTTCTCTCTGCTGCCAACGGTGGCCGAGAAAGAAATTGCGTAATTTCTCGAATTTGTTCCAAACGAATCACTGGTGGGGCTTTGCGTTTAACGCCCTTTTCTGCTGCTTCTGCTGATGTAAGTCTTTGTCCTTGAAATTGATAAGTTGGTTCTACCCACAATAAAGCCGGATGATTTCTTTGACGAATCCGATTTTGTAAAAGGGGAATTTGATCAGGTGCTACAGAACTGGAAAAAAGTAATTCAATAAAACACCGGGCTGCTAAACTTCTACCTACACCATCTGCACCTACAAACATATAAGCAGGTGCAACTCGATTTTGTTTAACAGACTGAGTTAGTAATTCTACTGCTTGCTGTTGTCCGACTAATGGTGAGAACATAAATTATGAAAACAGGCGATTATGTAAAATTTCCTGTATACTTTGTTGCACATTTTCTTGACTATTATTCCCATCTATCCGTACAATCCGAGACGGATAAGATACAGCTAACTCCGTATATCCCCGCTGTACCCGCCGATGAAACGCAATTGTTTCTTGTTCAATCCTGTCTAATTTAGCTTGTCCACGTTTGCGAGACAGCCCTATCTCCACATCTACATCTAACCAAATAGTTAAATCACTAGCTAAACCACCAGTAGCAATTTGATTAAGTTGATTAATTATACTCATACTTAAACCCCTGCCATAACCTTGATAGGCAATAGTAGAATCAGTATAGCGATCACACAAAATATACTTCCCTATGGCTAAATTAGGTTTTAATTCCTCTTCAATGTGTTGCGCCCTATCCGCAGCATACAATAACAGTTCCGTCACTTCCCCCACGGGCTTATTAAGTGACTTTTCCAATAATAACATCCGTAAATCCTTTCCTAACTCTGTTCCCCCCGGTTCACGAGTCAGCACCACAGATATATTTAAACTTTCTAGCCACTGAGAACACAGTTGCATCTGAGTAGTTTTACCACAACCTTCTACCCCTTCAAATACAATTAATTTACCACTCATATTGTCAAATTTTGCTACTACCAATTTTTTAAACTCATTTTCTCACGTCTCAAACCATACCTAATTCCCGAACGACTGTAAAGGCATATAGCAGCCTTCAGCGGTTAGTAGTCAGAACTAAATTACTTTCAGTCTAAGCTTCTATGATTGAAATTAGAATTTCATTTAACTGCATACCGCTATAGTATTTACCTATATTAATTTACCATGACTATAAAGAGTTTATTGTCAACTCCTGAATCTGGCAATAACAAATATTTAACCCCCTTCCAAGTGGAAACCTATAGTTTTTTAAGCATAATCAACCCCCCAATAGATTTGACTAAATTACGAACTTAGTTAATCACATAAAAAGTCATCAAATCCAAAAAGAACTTACTTGAAAATAAAAAATACAATAATGCCTATAACTGGAGATACCAATGAAAATTTATTCATGTCTTCATTATTTTTATAAAATCACTATCTTTTTTGGACAAAACAGTATTATGATAAATAATAAATAGCAAGCCACTTATATAAACTGGAGATAAAAGATAAAATTGCCAATAATGCAACAAACAAAAATTTCTACCAGGGGATTACTTCACCTGGGATTATCTTTTTCCCTATTAACAGGACTTTATGCCTGTGGTAAAGAAGGCAATTCTAGGATCAATCTTGAAAATTTAAATATTGGTGTGAATGTAACACAGATTCAAAAAGTTACCAAACAAAATCAGGACACTACAGTTTACATTCAAGGTAAAATAGAAAAGATCGCTCCTTTAATTCAGAAAAAAGCATATCAAATCAACGACTCAACTGGAAAAATCTGGATTATCACTAATCAAGGCAATTTTCAAGTTGGAGAACAGGTAGTATTGAAGGGTAATGTGCAGTACAAAAGTGTCCCTTTAGCTGGCAAAGAATACGGAGAAATTTATTTAGAGGAAAAATAATTTATGAATAATCAATTAGTTCATGTAGCCGTTACCATTCTCTATCGAGAAAATAAATTCCTGATGCAATTGCGGGATAATATTCCTAATATTATCGCTCCTGGTTGTTGGGCTTTGTTTGGTGGACATATCGAACCTGGAGAAACTCCAGAAATAGCAGTTCAGCGAGAAGTTATGGAAGAAATTGGTTATGAGTTAACTGACTTTACTCAATTTGGAATTTATAGCGATGAAAAAGCTATTCGTTATGTATTTCAAGCACCATTGTTAATAACAGTAAATCAACTTGTTCTTTCTGAAGGTTGGGATCTAGATTTGTTAACAGCAGAAGATATCTACAGAGGTGAATGTTATTCTGTAAAAGCAGGAGAAGTAAGACCTTTAGCAAGTTTACCTCAGAAAATAATGCTGGATTTTATCAAAACCCTATAGTTCGATTACTCGATTTACAGACCCTTTAAAGTTTTCCAGAAATTTTGCAAAAATTAGACTATTAATAAATTCCATGCAGCCAGTAAACAATCTACCAAATCTACCTAAATGGTTAAATATAGGATTAGCCTTTCCTGTTATTCTTCTGAATGGTTGGCTATTAATTCAATTTATTAACTACTTTCAACCTTTAGTCAGTGTTATCTCTGTCGCTATTCTCTTAGCTTTTGTGCTAGATTATCCGATTAAACTGCTCCAAAAACGTGGAGTACCTCGCATTTTAGCAGTTGTCGTAGTATTACTGTTATCTATTATTATTTTAGGTGCTGTAGGTGTTATTCTCTTACCACTTATTCTGGAACAACTGAATGAGTTAGCTAATCTTCTTCCCTATTGGATTGAATCGGGAACTCAACAAATAGAAGCTTTGCAAAATTGGGCAGCTACCCAGCAGTTACCAGTAAATTTAAGTGGATTAGCTAGTGAATTTTTAGGAAAAATATCTAGTCAACTACAATCTTTGACTGGAAAAATTCTCGGTTTTGCTTTTGATACTATTGGAAATTTATTTAATTTACTAATAGCCATAGTTCTGACTATTTATCTAGTATTGAATGGTGAAGCTTTATGGGATGGAATTTATCTGTGGTTTCCGTCCCAAATTGCTAAAAAAGTTCGAGAATTACTCCGAGAAGATTTTAATAATTATTTCATTGGTCAAGCTACTCTAGGTGCTATTTTAGCCGTGTCTATAACATTGGCATTTGTCCTCTTACGAGTCCCTTTATCACTCCTTTTCGGGATAGGAATTGGTTTATTTTCTTTATTTCCTTTTGGGACTGGTATTGGGGTTGGTATTGTCAGTTTATTAATAGCTTTAAAAGATTTTGGCTTAGGATTAGAAGTTGCGGCTATAGGTGTAGCTATTGACCAAATTAATTCTAATATTATTGCCCCACGCATTTTAGGAAATTTAACCGGCTTAAATCCTGTATGGGTGGTAATTTCTTTATTAATAGGCGCGAAATTAGGCGGTGTATTGGGTGTATTGGTTGCTATTCCTCTCGCTAGTTTTATGAAAGATATGGCTGATAGTTGGCGGAATGGTGAATTTAATAAAACCGCTGTTGATAGTGAATATCTGCAAGAATCTTGAATAGCATTGAGATTTTCACAAATTCAACTAGTAAAGAACTAAAATATTCACATCACCCCACAGGAGGCTGTATGAGTCAGGTATATGAGGGAGTTCGCTGGACAATCACAGACCTAGAATTATTGCCAGATAATGGCAACCATTATGAAATAATCAATGGAGAATTATTTGTGACAAGAGCGCCACATTGGAAGCACCAGAAGGCTTGTAACAACATTTGTACAGAACTCACACTTTGGTCTAGAAAAACTGGTCTAGGGGAAGCTGTAACTACTCCTGGAATTGTTTTTACTGATGCTGATAATGTTATTCCTGATGTGGTGTGGATAAGTAATCAACGTTTAGCAACTTTATTAGATAATGATGGACATTTAACAGGTGCGCCAGAATTAGTAATTGAAGTTCTTTCTGCGGGGGGAGAAAATGAACGTCGAGATAAAGAAGTGAAATTAAAACTTTATGCTTCTAGAGGTGTGCAAGAATATTGGATAATTGATTGGCGGTTACAACAAGTAGAAATTTATCAGCGAGAAAAGGCAACTTTAATTCTAGTAAAAACCTTATTTACTAATGATGAGTTAACATCACCTTTATTTCCTGATTTTGTTTGTATCGTTGGTAGTTTATTTGTTTGAATTGATAAAAATTGCCAGCGACACACCCCCCAACGCTTCAATCAGATTGTTTTCAAATAATATTCCGTAGGTACAGGCGCAAAAATCAAGAAAATGATTACAATATTCAAGGTGAAATCTAATTCTATTGCGTAACTAATCATGGAAAATTTTGTTTTTTACAACCCAGTTAAAATCTTGTTTGGCAAAGGTCAAATCGCCAACATTGCTTCAGAAATCCCCGCAAATGCGAAAATCCTTATTACCTATGGCGGTGGTAGTATTAAAGCCAATGGCGTTTATGATCAAGTAAAATCCGCATTAGCTGGCAGAAATTTATTTGAGTTCGGTGGAATTGAACCCAACCCCCATTTTGAAACTTTGATGAAAGCGGTCGCATTAATCCGCAAAGAAGGCATTGATTTTCTCTTAGCTGTGGGTGGTGGTTCAGTTGCTGACGGGACTAAATTTATCGCTGCTGCTGTTCCTTTTGTGGGCGACCCTTGGGATATTTTAGCAAAAGCCGCACCCGTAACTGCGGCTTTACCAATGGGGGTGGTTTTGACTTTACCCGCAACTGGTTCGGAAATGAACACAAACTCAGTTGTGACTAAGTGGGAAACTCAAGAAAAGTTATTTTTCGCTAGTCCCTTCGTGTTTCCTAAATTTTCAGTTCTTGACCCAGAAACGACTTTCTCCCTACCTCCTCGGCAAATCAGCAATGGTATTGTTGATGCTTTTACTCATGTAATGGAGCAATATTTAACCTATCCAGTCAATGCACCATTACAAGACCGCATGGCCGAATCAATTCTGAAAACCCTGATTTGCGAAGGACCAAAAACCTTAGCAAATCCCACAGATTATGATGCCAGGGCGAATTTAGTTTGGTCGGCAACAATGGCATTAAATGGGTTAATTGCTGCTGGTGTCCCCCAAGATTGGACAACTCACATGATTGGTCATGAGTTGACAGCGTTGCATGGTTTAGATCATGCTCAAACTTTGGCGGTTGTACTACCTAGCACTTTAACAATTCGCCGCGATCGCAAATGGCAAAAACTTCTACAATATGCAGATAGAGTCTGGGAAATTGGCGGTGGTTCAGAAGAAGAACGGGTAAATGCAGCAATTACTAAAACTCGTGATTTCTTTGAATCAGTTGGTGTTCGGACTCGCCTATCTGACTATGGTATTGGATTACAAACTATTCCAGCCGTGATCAAAAATTTAGAAAAGCATGGAATGACAGCTTTGGGGGAAAATAAAGATGTTAATCCGCAAGTTGTTGAGCAGATTTTAGTTCTTTGTGCTTAGGAATGCCAGAGATATTCTCGTTTTGCTTGCTTAGATATGAGGAAATAAGTGAAAGTTTTAGTTATCGGTAATGGGGGACGGGAACACGCTCTAGCGTGGAAATTGCTACAATCTGAAAAAATAAACAAGCTTGTTTGCGTACCAGGTAACGGTGGTACAGCAACTTTGCCAGGTTGTGAAAACTTGCCTTTAGCAGTAGATGATTTTGCTGGTATCAGCGAATATGCGATTAATCATGGGATTTCTTTAGTAGTTGTCGGTCCAGAAGTGCCTTTAGCTCAGGGAATTACTGATTATCTACAAAATCAAGGCTTAATGGTATTTGGTCCAAATAAAGCAGGGGCGCAAATAGAAGCAAGTAAGGCTTGGGCTAAAGCTTTAATGGAGGAAGCCGGAGTGCCTACTGCGAAAGCTGCTGTATTTACTGAAGCAGCCTCAGCAAAAGCTTACATTCAATCTGAGGGTGCGCCCATTGTTATTAAAGCCGATGGTTTAGCTGCTGGAAAGGGGGTTACAGTTGCCGAAACTATTGCCCAGGCTGAAGAAGCAATTGAGGCAATTTTTCAAGGACAATTTGGATCTGCTGGCAGTTCCGTTGTCATTGAAGAATGTTTAGTAGGGCAAGAAGTATCTGTTTTAGCTCTAACCGATGGTTTAACCATTCGCCCATTGTTACCTGCTCAAGATCATAAGCGCGTCGGCGAAGGTGATACAGGAGAAAATACTGGTGGGATGGGTGCTTATGCTCCTGCACCAATCGCCACACCAGAGTTAATGGCACGTGTACAAACAGAGGTGTTAGAAAGAACGATCACAGCTTTACAGTCCAGAGGCATTGACTACCGAGGCATTTTGTATGCGGGGTTAATGATTTCACCAGATGGGGATTTTCGGGTTTTAGAATTTAACTGTCGTTTTGGTGATCCCGAAACACAAGTAATTTTACCGATGCTAGAAACTCCTTTGGAAGATTTAATCTTGGCTTGTATAGAACAGCGGTTAGGAGATATGCCGCCGATTGCTTGGAAACAAGGGGCTGCGGCTACGGTGGTGGCTGCTGCTGGTGGTTATCCGGGAGAGTATGCTAAGGGTAAGGTAATTACTGGCTTTGAGGCAGCCCAGACAGCAGGGGCGACAGTGTTCCATGCGGGGACAAGATTAAATGCAGCCCAGGAAGTTGTTACAGATGGCGGTAGGGTGTTAAATGTGACGGGTTTGGGTGAGGATTTCCAGGAGGCTTTAGCTCAAGCTTATGCAGGTATCGAACATATTCAGTTTGATCAGATGTATTATCGCCGAGATATTGGTTATCGGGTTTTAGGCTGATTTTTGGATAAATAATTTGTTTCGCGCAAAGGCACAAAGGAGCAAAGGCGCAAAGGAAGAAGGAAGAAGGAAGAAGGAAGAAATACATTTATGATGCTGTGGGGACTTGATCACTTTTTGGTGGTCGGTCCAAATTTTGTTCTTCTTGTATCCCAGTCCTCCCCGCAAATTGAGAAAACTTTGTATGCTGATATCTATATGGTTCTTTATAGTTTTTAATTAAAATTAGTGCAAGAAGATTTTCGCTTAATTGTTGATTTGGTTTTGGTGTTTGCTGTCGCTGCTTGCGGTGGACTCTTAGCTGCACTGTTAAAACAACCTGTTTTGCTGGGATATATCATCGGTGGTATGGTTGTTGGTCCCTCTGGACTAAGGCTGATTAAAGAACTTGTCCAGGTGGAAACCTTGGCTCAGTTTGGAGTCGCGTTTTTGTTGTTTGCTTTGGGTGTGGAGTTCTCTTTAACGGAACTCAAAAAAGTTAAGGCGATCGCTCTCGGTGGTGGTACTTTACAAATTATCCTCACTATTCTCATCACTGTTTTGGTCTGTGGTGTCACTGGTGCTTGGGGAACTCTACCGGCTAAAGGTGTATTTTTGGGTTCGATTTTGTCTTTGTCTTCCACTGCTGTGGTTCTCAAATGTCTCATGGAACGCAATGAAACTGAAACACCTCACGGACAGGTAATGCTGGGGATTTTAGTGGTTCAGGATTTGGCTCTGGGGTTCATGTTAGCTGTATTACCAGCCCTTCATCAACCAGGAGAAGCCATTGGGGTGGCTGTGGTGATGGCATTGGTGAAAATTGGTTTATTTGCAGCGGGTGCAGTTGTGGCTGGGATTTGGTTAATTCCCCCTTTACTCAGATTATTAGCCAGCACTGAAAGCAAGGAGTTATTTTTATTAGGTGTCGTCACTATCTGTTTAGGAATTGCTCTGCTCACAGAATATTTAGGACTATCCATTGAAATGGGGGCATTTGTCGCCGGTTTGATGATTTCTGAGGTGGAATATGCTGATGAAACTTTGACGATTGTTGAACCTTTACGGGATATATTTGCTAGTTTATTTTTTGTGGCCATTGGGATGTTAATTGATCCAGTATTTTTGTGGCAAAATCTGGAGTTAATTCTGGGATTGGTGGCTTTAGTTTTTGTGGGTAAGTTTTTAATTATCACCCCTTTAGTCAAGTTATTCCGTTACCCTTTAAAAACAGCTTTAATTGTCGGTTTAGGACTAGCGCAAATTGGGGAATTTTCTTTTGTTTTAGCTAGTGAAGGACAAGCTTTGGGTTTGGTTTCCCGACGCATATATTTACTAATTTTAGGAACTACCGCAGTGACTCTAATGCTGACTCCTTTTGTCTTGCGGTTAGTCCCATTTTTATTCGATTTTGCTGAATCTATGCCTTGGCTGAAACCATATTTGGTAGATGATCAAGCTCATGATTTTTCGGAAGATCTACCACAGAAAAATCATATAGTAGTTTGTGGTTATGGACGGCTTGGTAAAAATTTGGTGAAGCTGTTACAGCAATATCAATTACCTGTAGTAGTTATTGATCAATCAGAAAGTCGAATTCAGCAATTACGGGATGCCGGAATACCTTATGTTTATGGTAATGCGGTGAGTCTTCATGTCTTAGAAACCGCCGGTGTCAGTCATGCTCAAGGTATGGCGATCACTCTCCCTGATCCTGCCAGTATTCGTTTGTGTTTAAAACGGTCTTTGGAAGTATGTCCAGAATTAGATACAGTTGTCCGTGCTACTCAAGATAAAAATATTGAACTACTTTATCAATTAGGTGCAAAGGAAGTAGTGCAACCAGAATTTGAAGCTAGTTTAGAAATGGCAACTCATCTATTAATTGGGGTGGGTTTATTACCAGAGATGGTACAACAGAAAATGCAACAAATTCGCCAAGATCATTATTTGGATTTACGTCCTGAAAGTTCCGCTGCTGAAGTCTCTCGATATTTACAAAAAGTTACCCGTGATTTAAATCGTCGTTGGTATGATTTACCAGCAGATTCACCTTTAATTGGCATGACTTTGGAAGAAGTGAATATGCGTTATTTAACTGGGGTGAGTTTAATGGCTATTCGTCGCGCTGATGGGGAAGAAATTGATTATCCTCATAATCAAACTATACTTCTTTTAGGCGATCGCTTATTAGTGGTAGGATCAGCCGAAGAACTCACTGCTTTAGTGGAGTTTGCTGAAGGTAAAATTAATATTTCTGACGAAATAGAAAAATGAATACTCAAGTGTATTCAGTTATAATGTCAGAAATAATTACAAAAAATATGTGGTAATGTTTTAAAATACCACATATTCATATTCAGCTATAAAGCCGATATTTTTTAATGGGTTATAATCATCATATAATTGGGAAAATTATGTTTAATCCCAAACTATTTAAGTAGTTTGTCAAGTCACGAGGATTTAATCCTAACTCGTTAAAAACAGCCTGTAATGTAGGGGTTAAAAGAATAGGATTTGGTAAAGGGTTTGTAGGGGTAGTTGTAGTCGCACCACCTACTATAATTTCTTGTTGTTTAATAGGTATATCTGTGAATGAAGGTATATCTGTGATTAGTATTTTAGACATTCTAGAAATATCCTTAACGTTGATTAGTCTCGCTAAATTCCACCGTTAATTTAAATAGTAGAAAAACTAATAATAGAAAGTCAATACGATAAGCAACACGGTTTTATCTAGGTTTTACTGATAGCGGAGCGAGACTAACTCTCTTTAACCTACCATATTACCTAAAGTTTTCATGTAGGCGATCGCCTGTTTCCAAACCATAATCTGCTCATTATTGCCATCAAAAATACAGATACAATTGTGATCTTGCCAAAATATTCGACCTGTAATCAAATCACCAGTCATTAATCTAAATTCGACCATTAATTTTTCTTTAATACACTTCTGGACTTGACGAGTGCTAGGTAGGGAAGTATCAAATTGATTGGTTGCCATATATTATACTGGTAATTGGTGATTGGTGATTGGTAATTGGTGATTGGTGATTGGTGATTGGTAATTGGTAATTGGTAATTGGTGATTGGTGATTGACAACTGACAACTGACAACTGACAACTGACAACTGACAACTGACAAATTTTTTAATAGTATGAATGAATCTTTAATAATTCATTTAGAGCAAAATGGCAATCGAATTTACTAAGTATCACGGACTCGGTAATGATTTTATCCTCATTGATAACCGTTCCTCATTGACACCAGTATTGACACCAGAGAAAGCGTTACAGTGGTGCGATCGCCATTTTGGTATCGGAGCAGATGGTGTTATTTTCGCACTTCCTGGACAAAATGGCACTGATTACACTATGCGGATTTTTAACTCCGATGGTTCAGAACCAGAAATGTGTGGCAATGGAATTCGCTGTTTAGCGGTATTTTTGACGGAATTAGAAGGCATTTCTCGCACCAAGGATAAATATCATATTCATACCTTAGCAGGTGTGATTTCACCCCAACTCACAGATGAGGGTCAAGTTAAAGTAGACATGGGTGAACCCCGATTATTAGCAGGGGAAATTCCCACAACTTTATCACCTACAGAGTTTCAAGTCATTAATCAACCCTTAGAACTAGCCGACAAAACTTGGGATGTTACCTGTGTCAGCATGGGAAATCCCCACTGCATCACCTTTGTCGAAGATGTTGCGGCTATTGACTTAGAAAGCATTGGACCTAAATTTGAAAATCATCCCGTGTTTCCTAAAAAAACCAATACCGAATTTATTGAAATAGTCAATCGTAACTACTTGAAAATGCGAGTTTGGGAACGAGGCGCTGGAATTACTCTAGCTTGTGGAACGGGTGCTTGTGCGTCCTTGGTAGCGGGAGTATTGAATGATTTATGCGATCGCATTGCTACTATTGAATTACCCGGTGGACCCATAGAAATCGAATGGTCAGAACTTGATAACCGGATTTACATGACAGGCCCCGCAGAACGAGTATTTACAGGCAAATATTAAATTCAGCCTGTTTTGAGTTCTAAGTTATAAGAAAATAGGCTGAAAACCCCGGAATTGACACCTAAAAATCCAAAAAGTTTTCAGGTGTCAATGTCTTTTAAATACCTTATTTTAGTTAAATACTGATAGAAAATCAAGATTAATGATGTCAGTGATCATTTGACCAAATATTAGCCAGTATCTGTTAAGATTGATGAAGAATTAATAATTTTTAAGGCCAATACTTGGAGAGTCTAATGTTTATTAGTGAATTATCGCCCCTATTTCAAGAACTTGCCCAACATCCAGTTTCATTTTTAGGTGGGTTTGTTTCTGGTGTTCTCCGACTCAATCTCAATGAAGATCCCGTCAAAAGTTGGCTAAATAAAAAATGTTGTGGAAATAGTTCCAGCAACCTCAGTACAGAGGCAGAAAATGGCAAAGCCAATGGACCGCAACAAATTACAATTGACTAAATAACGCAAGTTGTTAGTTATCTAAAATTTAAGCTGGTAATGGGTAATTTGTCAAATTTTTACCTATTACCTATCCAATAGGTTAACTAAAATTTACCAAAAAATCTAAATTTAATTGAGGATTCGTGATAGAATGGGAACAGACTCAAAAATATCTGTTAACTTCAGTAGTTATAAAGAAATAATTAAGCGTCTTATTATCTATCACAGTGATCATTCTAGAGTTAGAGCAAAGGATCACAATAGAATGAAAGTGATTCAGAGAAATTTGTCAGGTTAGCTCATCCCAAAGGTTAGTATTCAGGCAATCACGAGCTATATTTTGTAGTGAAACTGCACGATCAACAGTAAAGTTCGCTATTGTGCAAGTTAATATTGCAGTCTGTGGGTGCAACTGGACAAAGTAACCAAAAACTTGTTGAGCAAGGATATTGCCAGAGGCTGGTTTTGATGATAGGGTAGGTTGAGATTCCGTTTTTGAGAAAAAACCCCCAGTGGAAGTTAGCCAGCTAGGGGAGTTTAGTTATCAGGGTGCATCTACCAATTAAATGTTCTCAAGTGCATAACGATCCTCCGGATAAATTTATTTTTAACAAATTTGTTTTGAGTTCGGGATTCAAGTACCCAGATGTTTTTGACACCGGGGGGAAAAGAAAAAACCCCCAGTGGAAGTTAGCCAGCTAGGGGAGTTTAGTTATCAGGGTGCATCTACTTGTTAATTGTTCTAGAGTTCTATGTAATGCTCCGGACAAAAATGGGTGGGTAGCAATAATTATTTTGTGTTAACCACAGACAAAAAAACCCTCAGTGGTGTTAGCCAGCTAAGGGAAGTTAGTTATCAGGGTGCATCTACTTGTTAATTGTTCTAGGGTTCTATGTAATACTCCGGAAAAAATGGCTGGGTAGCAATAATTATTTTGTGCTAACCACAGACAAAAAAACCCTCAGTGGTGTTAGCCAGCTAAGGGAAGTTAGTTATCAGGGTGCATCTACTTGTTAATTGTTCTAGAGTTCTATGTAATGCTCCGGAAAAAATTGGTGAGTGGCAATAATTATTTTGTGCTAACCTACAGACAAAAAAAACCCTCAGTGGTGTTAGCCAGCTAAGGGAAGTTAGTTATCAGGGTGCATCTACTTGTTAATTGTTCATTGTTTTTAACTTATGCTCCGGAAAAAATTACCCAAAGATTGCAGCTTGTCACATACCGAAAAAATTTCTGTGGCTAGTAGTTGGGTAGGGGAGTTAGTTGTTAGGATTTTATCTACTTAATCTACTTAATAGTTTATCTATAAATGTTTATAAACGCTCTTGACAAACAAGAGCGTTTTTTATTTGCCAAATTGACAATCTCAGGGAGCCAAGCCGCTGAGATTCTTAGAGAATTCCACAAAAAAGATGATCCAATTTTGTGGGATGGGCATCTTGCCCGTCCTTGTGTTGTTAGCGGGCAAGATGCCCGCACCACAAGAGATTTTGGGATATTTTTTTAATTGGAAGTCTCTTAAGAGATTTTCACTCGTAAAGGCTGTGCCAAACAGCCACTAGACACTCCGCTTAAAGCATTGTGCTTACTTTTTCACAAGAATGCGATTATCCTAGCGAAAAATATGGAGGCTGTCAAGATATACCAAAAACCACAGCGGTTAAAACCGTGGTCAGTGAGCAGTTCGACAAGCTCACTGTAACACTTGTCAAACTGCCCTGCCCGTGTCGTGGCTGGTGAGCTGCGTCGATAGCGTAGCGTGGCGTTAGCCATACCATCCCTCTCAGGTCTAAAGACACGCTCGTTTCCCACTTATCGCGAGGTCTTATGAAAAAAGAAAACCCCCAGTGACCTGAGTTCGATGTAAGAAAACCAGCTAAAAATGAGTATTCAAAAGGGTTAGAGGCTTTTCTGGAAAGAGCCTATATTCTCAATAAACATTAATTATTGAGAATTAATAGGAAACCAGCCTAGATTTAAGTAAATTTTC
>NZ_JAQMTJ010000232.1:0-13269 GCF_028330815.1 Dolichospermum lemmermannii CS-548 | reverse complement strand
CTCGTTCCCATACTCTGTATGGGAATGAATTACGGAAGGCTCTGCCTTCATTGATACTAAGTTATGGAGGCAGAGCCTCTCAGTAGCATTCCCAGTCGGAGACTGGGAACGAGAAAAAATGATATGATAGTTTCTCGTTCCCATACTCTGTATGGGAATGAATTACGGAAGGCTCTGCCTTCATTGATACTAAGTTATGGAGGCAGAGCCTCTCAGTAGCATTCCCAGTCGGAGACTGGGAACGAGAAAAAAATCCTTTTTTACACAGCAACAGACTTTCTTGATAAATTAGCACTAATTTCATCGCTACTGGGTAATGAAACTAAAGGACAACCTAATGTTTCAAAATCAAGGGTTTCAATTCCACGAACCCAAGGAGCAAAACGCCCTGGTATAAGTTTAAGCTTACCATCTGGCTGTAAAGTACCAACGTCATTACGTTCATCTGTAAGCGCTACTGTACATTTATTAACTTTTCCGTTAGCACGAATAACTAAGGAGTTAGGACGGGAAGCGTAACAAACATATTCCGGTTGTGGACTACCATCCTGTGGTGATTTTAAATCATCACCAAATAATTTAGATTGAAGTATTTTATTAGCTGCTTCCTTCTCAGTCTCTGAAAAAACCTTGATTGAACTATCATTAGGTCCACCAAGATGTTCAATACTTTTAAAGAACATAGAGAACCTGGAATCAGGTAAAAATTCTCTTTTAATATCTTCCAATAGAGGATCAAAAAAGTTAAATGTATCTGGATTAAAATGAAGACGTAACAAGATAGAAACTGCTAATGAACTATCCCGTATTGCTAGTAAATTATTCCAAATTCGCTCAAATGTACTTTTACCATCTGCCCGAATCCGGCTCTGATCATGAATTTCCTTTGGTCCATCAAGGGAAATTTGGTAATGCGTAATCCCTACATTAGCTAAAGCAGAAGCAGTATTAATATCTAGTAAATAACCATTGGTTGTCATAGATCCTGAATAATGCAAATGAGAATTTTTTGCCGCTAAAGATGTAGCATATTCAGAGATATCTAAAACAATATCCTTAGCAACCAGGGGTTCACCACCAAACCAGGATAGGTTTAAAAAATTCAACTTTGAAGATCGTTTGTCTAAAAGAGCTTTGATACCGGAAATTACTTCAGGTTTCATTCTCCCTATGGAAAAATCTTCATAGCAATAAATACAACGAAAGTTACATTGTTCTGTTGGTAAAATAATTAATTCAAAAGCTTTATCAGATATTAATCGCGCACGCAGCAAGTTAGCTTGTTTTACAGTTTCTATTGTTGTCATTTGACAAATTCCTTGTATTAGTTTCTCGCTTGAAAATGCGATCGCTACATTTATTATGTAGTAACGATCGATTTTCAAGTAAATCTTATCGTATTCAGCCAATTAAGCTAACAGACTATTATGAAAGGGGTGCGGGTGCGGGTGCGGGTGCGGGGAGTTCACATTTGCCGTTACTGTTAAAACAAAAGAAACCTGACCACTTCCCACCAACTATCATGTTAAGTTCTTCAGGCTTTAACTCTTGAAGCACCCCTGCTAATGCTGGATCATTTACTAGTAATTCTCCATCTTCATTAATTTCAAAGATTTGAATATTAGCCATCTTCGTATTCTCCTTGGTTTTAAAAAGTCAAAAAATTTAGAAAACTGGAAAAGTTGTACTTTTTCATTTCCCGACTACATCCTATTCAAAATAAAAACCTCTGTCTAGAGACTTAGACAAAATAAAAGTGACATAATTGTTTCAGTTTTGTCACCTTCAATAGCTTGATGATAACAGCATTTTCCGCACAAATATCCGTAAATTTGCCCTTTTAGGTTGAAAATATCACTAAAAAATAGACAATTACGGACTAAAAATAGCCAAAAAAAGGGACATAATTGCTGCAATTTTGTCACTTTTGCCTATTAACTTAAATATAAATAGATCCCTAAATTATTAAATAATTTAGATATATGTATTAGCTCTTATAAGCGTAAATTATATGAGATATGCAATTTATTTTACATAACTACCTAATCAGATGGTGGGTTACGCTTTTGCTAACCCACCCTACGTATATTTGAAGATTTCAACAAGACGATTAATTTAATTGCAACCTAAGAGGTTGTTTGAAAAGTATTATATGAAACCCATAATCTCCAAAAACCTAACCCCCCTCCCCCCCTTCCCTACAAGGGAATGGGGGTTTTAAAGCCTCTCCCCTGGTAGGGGAGAGGTTTGGAGGGGGGTCTGTTTGTACATTAAAAACTTTTCAAACATCCTCTAAGAATCCATTTCCGCTAATTCCAACCAGCGTTCTGTGGACAAATCAATATTTTTCTTCAGAGTTTCCACCTCTTCATATAGCTTTTGCACTTGGCTATAATTTCCAACCACAGTTGTTAATTTCTTTTCTGCTGCTGTTTTTTCTGTTTCTAACTTGGCAATTTTCTGTTCTAATTCCTCAAATTCCCGTCTTTCCCAATTGGATAACCTCCGGGCTTTTTTAGTCTCTGCAACTGGAGATACAACCTTTGATTCTACAATTACAGTTTTTGACGGTTCTTGTTTTTCTGCTTCTTCAGCTTTTTTATAATCTAAATAGATGGAATAATTACCCGGATATTGACGTAAACCTCCACCTTCTTCTAAAGCAAAAATTCTGTCTACTGTCCGATCTAAAAAGTAACGATCATGAGAAACTACAATCACACAACCATTAAAATCTTCTAAATAGTCTTCTAATACCGCTAATGTTTGCACATCTAAATCATTAGTCGGTTCATCCAAAATCAACACATTGGGCGCACTAATGAGAATACGTAATAAAAATAAACGGCGTTTTTCTCCACCAGAAAGTTTATTAATGGGTGCATATTGTTGATTTCCTGGAAACAAAAATCTCTCTAACATTTGGGAAGCAGTGATTTTCGTCCCGTCGGAAATTTGGATAAATTCCCCTTCTTCCTTAATGTAATCAATCACTCGTTGATTATCATCTACAGCCGTCAACAATTCTTCTGAATGTTGGTTAAAATAACCAATATGAATTGTAGTCCCAATTTCCACACTACCGGAATCTGGTTTGATTCTGGCAGTCATAATATCCATTAAAGTAGATTTACCTGCACCATTACCGCCAATAATACCAATTCGATCTTCTGGACTAAATTCATAAGTAAAATTATGAATTAAAGTCCTGTTATTGTAGGCTTTACTAACATTTTTGAGTTCAATAACCTTCTTACCAATCCGTCGGCCAACGGTAGAAATATCAACCTTACCATTAATTTCTTTAAATTCAGTATCTCTCAATTCATGAGCGCGATCAATTCTGGCTTTTTGTTTGGTACTTCTAGCTTTTGGGCCTTTCTTTAACCATTCTAATTCGCGGCGTAAAAGACCTTGATGTTTCCGCTGAGTGCTAACAGCAGATTCTTCAGCTAAAGCTTTCTTTTCTAGATAATAGGAATAATTACCTGTGTAATTGTAAATATCACCTCGATCAATTTCGATAATTCTATTAGTAACTTTATCTAAAAAATAACGATCATGAGTAATTAATAAAAGTGCGCCGCGATAGCGATTCAAATAACTTTGTAACCATTCTACAGACAAAGCATCAAGATGGTTGGTAGGTTCATCCATTAACAATAAATCAGGTTCTGATATCAAGGCTGCTGCTAAAGCAATCCGTTTGCGATATCCCCCTGATAATGTGCCAACTTTCACATCAAAATCAACAATTCCTAACTTTGTTAAAATGATTTTGGCGTTAGTTTCTACTTCCCATGCACCAGTTGCATCCATGCGCTCCATCACAGTAGAAAGACGAGACATTAACTGACTATCATCGGGATAATGTGCCAATTTATCAGATAATTCTTCATATTCTTTGACGAGGTTCATTTGTTCACCACTATCAGCGAATACCTGTTCTAAAACAGTGTGATTTTCGTCCATATCGGGCTGTTGAGGCAAGTAAACAATTTTTGCCCCAGAATTCACTAAAATTTGCCCACTATCAATTGATTCTAGTCTAGCAATCATTTTTAATAAAGTTGATTTACCAGAACCATTAGTGCCGATTAAACCAACTTTATCATTAGTATCAAGGCTGAAATTAGCATCTTTTAAAAGTTCTTTAATTCCAAAATCTTTCTTAACTGACTGTAATGTAACAATGCTCATATTATCCGGTAATTAGTGATTAAGAATGAGGTGGGCATAGCCCACCCTAAAGATGATTGTAAACGAAATTCTAGACAAATAAATCGAGGGGTAAATGTCCATACATCTCGTTAACTCCTCCCTCTTGATAAGACTGGCAAGATACTAACACTCCCCGATGATGTCCAGCATAGGAATCGAGATAACACAAGCCATTTTTGCCATTTAACTTGATGTAAACTGGGCCTTCTGGATGTGGTAAATCAATTGGTGCTTGATAACCCAAAGCGCGAGAATAGGTTTTCATGGCTAAAATTCCCTCTGCTGCTGTATCAGCACAAATACCTAAGATTTGATAATCGGTAAGACTGGTGAGAAAAATTAATGCCTCACGAGTGGGAACTTTTTCGGACGGTTTAAGAATGGGGGCAATATCCAGACAGTTAAATTTGTTGAGTATTTTCTTGGCTTCTGGGAGTGAGAGTTGCTGATGATTGGGAGTAGACATAATATTGATTTGTCTAGTTTTTACGTCTGGTTCTGGTTGTGGGAGGGAGATTTGCTCAACATTACTGGCATTTTTGCACAAAATCAAGATTGATATGGCATATTCCCTAAGTTTTAGGAGGAATATTTGCTGTTTTGGTAGTCTTCACTGAAAATTAGCACATCTGGTTTATTGATACGGTTATTATACCCTGCTGTTTGCTGCGGGGAATAATTATTTTAGCGACAATATTTTCTAATATAATTCCCAAAAGTGAAGTTTGCCAAATTACAAGTTACCAATTTTTCAAAATTATCTCTTCTGTTCCTAAAGGAAGATAACTGTATCTATTGCTTCAATATTGATCACAAATCAACTCAATTATGTGGTAGTATTAACTGCAAGTAATTATCAATTAATGTGGCTATGCCATTTAAATCTCTCCGATTATCCAAAAGGCGTAAACATTCTGTTCGTCCCCTCCAGCGGCTATTTAAATATGGACATCAGTATACTAAACAAATTCGACTGGCCATTGGTGCTTCTATCCTCAATAAAGTTTTTGACTTAGCACCCCCTGTATTAATTGGGATTGCGGTGGATGTGGTAGTCAAGCAACAAGATTCTATCATCGCCCGATTAGGCGTAAAAGATATTTATGGGCAATTTCTGATTTTATCCTTGTTGACGGTGATTACTTGGGTGTTGGAGTCATTGTTTGAATATGCCTATAAGTTACTATGGCGCAATTTGGGACAGAATATTCAGCATAATTTACGACTGGACGCATATAAACATTTACAAGAATTAGAATTAGCTTATTTTGAAGAACGCAGCACCGGTGGTTTAATGTCTATTCTCAGTGATGATGTTAACCAATTAGAGCGGTTTTTGGATGTGGGTGCAAATGACATTATTCAAGTAACTACAACTATTATTATTGTTGGGGCTGCGTTTTTTATTTTAGCTCCTAGTGTAGCTGGGATGGCAATTTTGCCCATGCCATTTATTCTCTTTGGTTCGATAATTTTTCAGAAATTTCTTGCGCCTCGTTATGCAGAAGTTCGGGAAAAAGTCGGTTTATTAAATGGGAGATTATCTAATAATTTGAGTGGGATTACCACTATTAAAAGTTTTACAGCAGAAGCTTATGAAGCGGCGCGGGTAGAATCTGAAAGTAATGCTTATCGTCAAAGTAATGCTAAGGCAATTGCTTTATCTGCGGGGTATATTCCGATTATTCGGATGTTCATTTTAATCGCTTTTACTATATTGCTATTATTTGGCGGTATGGCAGCAGTAGAAGGCAGATTGGCTGTAGGTGCTTATAGTTCTCTGGTGTTTTTAGTTCAGCTTTTACTGTGGCCATTAACCAGATTAGGTGATACTTTTGATTTATATCAAAGGGCGATGGCTTCTACTAATCGAGTGATGGATTTGTTAGATACTCCCATGGCAATTCATACCGGAAATATTGATTTACCTGTAGATATGATTCGGGGGGCTTTGGAATTTCAAAATGTGAGTTTTGCTTATCAAAATAGAAATCCAATTATTCACAATTTATCTTTAGAAATTCCCGCAGGAAATACAATTGCAATTGTGGGTTCAACAGGTTCAGGAAAAAGCACTTTAGTTAAACTCTTACTGCGATTTTATGAAGTGCAAAGTGGTAAAATTACTCTGGATGGAATTGATTTACAACAATTAAATTTGCGAGATTTACGCCGCTCTATTGGTTTGGTGAGTCAGGATGTGTTTTTATTTCATGGTACAGTGGGAGAAAATATTGCCTATGGGACTTTTACCGCTACCAATGAAGATATTATCATGGCGGCGAAAATAGCGGAAGCTCATGATTTTATTATGAGTTTGCCCCAAGGTTATGAGACAATTGTAGGCGAACGGGGGCAAAAGTTATCGGGAGGACAAAGACAACGGATTGCAATTGCTCGCGCAGTATTAAAAGATCCACCAATTTTGATCTTAGATGAAGCCACATCAGCGGTAGACAATGAAACAGAAGCTGCAATTCAACGTTCTTTAGAACGGATTACGGTCAATCGTACCACAATAGCGATCGCTCACCGTCTTTCCACCATTCGCAATGCTGATTGCATTTATGTCATGGAACATGGCAAATTAGTAGAAGCAGGAACTCATGAACAACTGTTAGAGAAAAACGGCATTTACACCAGTTTATGGCGTGTGCAATCTGGGTTAAAATAAATGTCATCTCGAAAATATCTTGTAGGGTGCGTCAGAGTTACAATATTTTTTAATATCCACAGATTTTTATGTCTGACGCACCCTACTTGTATATGATTTATTGCCAACTCTAGTGTGTGCAATCTGGGTTACAATAAAAAAAATAAAATTACCAATTAATGATCATGTTTAGTATTCCCCAACCCGAAACAGCAGAGAACAAATGGCGCGGACAGTTAGATAGATTTGTCAAAAACAATCAGCTAGAACTAGCCGCACTTTTTTGGGGATTGTGGTTAGAAAATGGTAATCGTCAGGGAACTATTGGGATTGATTTACAACCAACTCCCCATTTTGTCTATTGTCCCCAAACCGAAATAGAGAAGTTAAATGAGCGAGTTGAAAATCGTCTCCAAGAAATTTTAGGAATTATTGATAATAACCAACCGGAAACAGAAGTAGTGATGATTGGAATTGGGAAAGGGGAAATTAAGTTAATTCAATTTGCACCCAAATCATCACCAGAAACCTGTTTTCAAGAAGTGGGAAAAGATATAGATGGATTATTAAATTTACTAGAACAGCGATTAATTGAGCAAATCAGGGATTAATAAAGCCATTGATTTTGCTATACTAGATACTGAAAAACGGAATTTTCAATTTAAAAGTGATGAAATTATGATTCACCATCTTTCAATTTCTGCCCAAAATCCTCAAAACGCGGCTGAAGTTCTCGCAGAAGTGATGAATGGAAAAGTATTTCCCTTTCGTCCACATCCAGGTAGTTACATGATGCTATCTCTCGATGAACACGGAACTGGAATTGAAGTTTATCCATTAAAAATTGTATTGCAACCTGGTGAAGAAGAACAGGATTGTCAGTTTAAAGAAACTTCTCAACCTAGCAACTTTACAGCCACTCATGCAGCTATTTCTGTTAATTCTACACAGGAACAAATAGAAGCAATTGCTCAGAGAGAAGGCTGGAGAGTTATTCGTTGTAGTCGTGCTTTCTTTGATGTGATGGAGTTTTGGGTAGAAAATAGGATAATGATAGAATTCTTAACCCCAGAAATGTCCAATCAATATTTAACACTTATGCAGCCAGAAAATTTACAAAAAGTATTTGCTGGTTAAATTTATAAAAGACTCAAATTCCGAAGTTAAGTAGAGTTGAAAATCAATTTTGAGAATGTGCTACACCTTTTATCACTACGTCATTAGACAAAGATGGTAATAACTTGGTTTAATTAAGAAAAAGAGGTATCACCAAAAAGATGATGATTTTGGCTCAAAGCTTAACTATTGATGCAGTTTTAGTAAACAACTGTATCCAGTTCACAACCTGGGGATTTTCCTCCCTCCTACTCGCAGAAATTGTCAGAGATGCTTATCATGCTTTGTGTCATCAGATAACATGGTTAGCGAAATGGCATAATAAACATCATGCTGTATATCGGCGGGATTTGACTTTAACTTCCCAAAAAGCCTACGTAGATTCCCAGTTGTATCACGATATTGTCGAATCGGGTATATTAGTAGTTATTTTAACAATAATTGCCTTACTAGCACATCAATGGGGATTATGGTTAGGAGTTGCTTATGCAGTAACGTTTTTATACGGTGCATCTCTGCGATATTTTCAAGGAACAATAGACACAGACTACAATCATTTACCCGGACCCTTAGACACAATTCCCTCGGTTTTCTGGGTAAATAGAACCTATCATTGGCGACATCATTTTGATGATGTTAATGCTTACTATAGTGGTGTTTTTCCCCTAGTGGATAAAATACTAGGAACAGGACTTTCTCTCAAAGGTAAAACCGTAGCCTTAACAGGTGCTTCCGGTGCATTAGGACAAGCATTAGCAGCGGAATTATTAAAGCATAATGCCAAAGTTGTGGCATTAACAACGAATCCTGAAAAAATCGCAGTTCAAGAGCGGGTCAAAATTGTAAAATGGGAATTAGGTAATGAAACTCAACTAAAAGAAAGTTTAAATAAAGTTGATATTCTCATTATCAATCATGGCATAAATGTTTATGGAGATCGTACTTCAGCCGCCATTCAAAATTCCTATCAAGTTAACACATTTTCCGCTTTGGAACTGATAGATATTTTCTCTGCAACTGTCACAGGACCCCAAGACAAAGCCACCAAAGAAATTTGGGTAAATACTTCAGAAGCGGAAGTTTCCCCAGCCTTAAGTCCCTTGTATGAACTGAGCAAAAGAGCATTAGGGGATATTGTCACCCTTAAAAGATTAGATCAAGTTTGTGTCATTCGCAAATTAATTTTAGGACCTTTCAAAAGTCAATTAAATCCCTATGGTGTCATGTCAGCAAATCAGGTTGCCAAGGGGATTGTATTTTTTGCAAAACGGGATTTTAGAAATATTATTGTCACAGTAAATCCTTTGACTTATTTACTATTTCCCCTCAAAGAATTTAGTACCTGGTTGTACTATCGGATTTTTAGTAAAGGGGTAAAAAGCAAATAATTATCAAGATAACGTTGCTAAATAAAATCTAACATCTAACAGTCTCCTTTCTCTCCACCTCTGCGTCCTCTGCGCCTCTGTGGTTCGTATCAAATAAGATGACTGATGATTTGTGAAAATGCTATTAGCAACGTTATCCATGATATTGGGAAAGAATAAATATGAAACTAAATATTTAGACATTATGGGTATTGATTCCGTACAAACATCCATGTTAAGCTATGTAGTAACAAGTAACATCTAGTTTATACATTTTGCATCTCACCTTGATTAATCAGGAGTATCAAAAATGCCAGTAGGTTTGCCTGAATTCGTGGAAAACCCGGAAAATCGTTGTCCGGTAATTCTCTTGCTTGATACTTCTGGCTCAATGTCAGGACAACCTATCCAGGAGTTAAATAGAGGTTTGGCGGCTTTCAAGGAAGATGTGATGAAAGATGCTCAAGCTTCTTTAAGTGTAGAAGTGGCTATTGTCACCTTTGGACCTGTGAAACTGACGCAAGATTTTGTTACTATAGACCATTTTACACCGCCTAAGCTAGAAACAGATGGTGTGACACCAATGGGTGCAGCCATAGAATATGCTTTGGATTTATTAGAAACCCGCAAACAGTCTTATAAAGATAACGGTGTCCATTATTATCGTCCTTGGGTATTTTTAATTACCGATGGTGCGCCTACAGATGCTTGGGAGGGTGCAGCGCAAAGAGTGAGGGAAGAAGAAGAACAGCGGCGAATGTTGTTTTTTACTGTTGGTGTTCAGGGTGCAGATATGAACAAACTTAAACAAATTGCACCTCGTCCTCCAGTAATGCTGAATGGCTTAGATTTTCGTTCTTTATTTGTTTGGCTTTCCACTTCCATGAAACGGGTTTCTAGTGGCAAAGTAGGGGAAGCTGTGGCATTACCGCCGGTGGGATGGGGTCAAATTACTACTTAGAGGGTGTATAAGCTAGAAGAACCTCTCCCTAACCCTCTCCTAGGAGGAGAGGGGACATGAAAAAATTAGTTTTTGTACAGGGAGTTTTAAAGCCTCTCTCCTTGCAGGGGAGAGGTTTGGAGAGGGGTTATAAAGTCTAATAAAATATACAGGATTTATTTATTGTGGGTTGGAAAGCTATAGCGCGTTATGCTGTGGGAACGAGTCATAAAGAGCAAAAAATACCTTGTCAAGACTGCGGACATTATCGCATTTTTAATGATGTGATTGTGAGCGCAGTTGCTGATGGTGCTGGAAGTGCTAAATATTCTCATTTTGGTTCTGAATTGGCTGTAGAAACTGTAATTAAATGCTTTGCTGATATTAATGAACTTCCTAATAAACAAGGTTTTACTCAACCACTTTCGGAAATGGAAGCTAAGGAAGTTTTTACTAAGTTTGTCAAGGATGTTATTACTGCGTTAAACAAAAAAGCAGATAATAATGATTATTTTGTTCATGATTTAGCTTGTACTCTGTTAGTTTTTATAGCGACTCCTGAATGGGTTGCAGCCATGCAAATTGGGGATGGATTTATGGTGGTGCGTTCCCAAGATGCAGAATATCAATTGTTGTTTGAACCGGATAAGGGGGAATTTTTCAACGAAACAACTTTTGTCACTTCAGCTAATGCGCTGGAGGAAATGCAGGTACAGGTAATTTCAGGAAAACAAGAGTTTATTTGTGCTTCTACTGATGGATTAGAAAAAGTAGCAATTCGCTTGAGTGATTGGAAACCTCATGCGCCATTTTTTAAACCTTTGGAGGAATATTTGCGAGAAACAGATAAACCAGGAGGAAATGATGATACTTATATTATGGATTTTCTCGATTCTCCACGGTTAAATTCTCGCACTGATGATGATAAAACTTTGCTTTTGTGTCTTTTTGAACAGGAGGAAATTGGTGTGAATATAGGCTAGAAATAGCTTATCTGTTGGCTTCAACACCCGCCCAGAAATGAATTTCCGGGCTAATAGCTAAAGTAAACTGAAGTTTACTAAAGAATTTGCAGATCATTTAGTCATCTTTAGATGACTTTTGCTATTAGCAAGGAAATTCATTTCCTTGCGGGTTTTATGTTTTACCAGGAATACCATTTGATATTTATTTCAACCCATCTAATTAAAATTATATGACAGTTTTTACCTGTGCCATTACGGGAAAATCAATTACTCTGTTGGGTGAAGAGATTGCTAATAGTGGTGAAGCCAAAATTTGGCGAACTAATCAAAATGGTTATTTAGCGAAAATTTACCATTCTCCAACACCTGAACGGGTGCAGAAGTTAGCGGTAATGATAGCAAATCCACCCACAGAACCAAATTCCCATCTTCATCATGTTTCTTTTGCTTGGCCTAAGTCGGCGTTGAAAAATGCACAGGGTGATTGTGTGGGCTTTTTGATGCCAGAAATAAAGGATGGAAAAGAACTTATTGATGTTTATAATCCCCAGCGTCGAAAGCAGTTAAAACTTGAGATTGATTGGCGGTTTCTGCACACAACGGCGCTGAATATTGTCTCAATTATTGAAGCACTGCACGCTGCTGGTTATGTTTTAGGAGATATTAAACCACAAAATATTTTAGTTAATAATCGGGCTTTACCTTCTATTATTGATACAGATTCTTTTCAGGTGATAAATCCGAAAAATGGTAAGGTTTATTATTGTTTAGTTGGTTCTGAGGGATATACACCACCGGAACTGATTGGAAAAGATTTTGATAGTATTGAGCAAACGGAAGTACATGATAGATTCCGGTTAGGAGTAATTATCTATCAATTATTATTTGGTGGTAATAATCCTTTTCAGGGAAAATGGACCGGTGCGGGGGAAACTCCAGACATAAATGAACTTATCTGTCAGGGTTTATGGGTTAATGGGTCAACTAATTTAATTGCAGCAGTAGCAAGAACAATTCCCCTGGAGATTGTTCATCCAGATGTTCAGCAATGTTTTCTAAAATGCTTTAATGATGGTCATAAAAATCCTAATTTCCGCCCTACGGCTAGGAAGTGGTTGGAGGCGTTAAAGGTAGGGAATGATAGGCTAACTATTTGTGGCAGGGTAGATAATCATTACTATAGCCGAACTTATGGTAAATGCTATTGGTGCGATCGCTCTACAAATCTTGGTGTTGATATTTTTCCTGGTGTTGTGAAAGCAAAACCATCTGCTGTGGTTGAATCAACATCACAACCACAAGTTATTAACAATGACATGAGAGGAAAGCTCCTACAAACCCTCCCTGGTCATTCTAGCCCGGTTATTTCAGTAGCATACAGCCCCGATGGTCAAACTCTGGCCAGTGGGGGTGCTGACAAGATTATCAAACTGTGGGATGTAAAAACAGGAAACCTCTTACAAACGCTCTCTACTCGTTCTAAGTGGGTTAGATCAGTAGTATACAGCCTCGATGGTCAAACTTTGGCTAGTGGGAGTGATGACAACACTATCAAACTGTGGAATGTGAAAACGGGAAAGCTACTGCAAACCCTCTCTGGTTATTCTGACTCAGTTAGATCAATAGCATACAGCCCCGATGGTCAAACTTTGGCTGGTGGGAGTGATGACAACACTATCAAGGTATGGGATGTAAAAACGGGAAACCTCTTACAAACCCTCTCTGGTCATTGTAAGTGGGTTAGATCAGCAGCATACAGCCCCCATGGTCAAACTCTGGCTAGTGGGAGTGCTGACAACACTATCAAAGTATGGGATGCAAAAACGGGAAACCTCTTACAAACCCTCTCTGGTCATTCTGACTGGGTTAATTCAGTAGCATACAGCCCCGATGGTCAAACTCTGGTTAGTGGGAGTGGTGACAACACTATCAAACCTGAGTTCGATGTAAATAAAAAGTCTAAAAGTACGTAACAGTAACAGTTCTGTCAATAAGTATTGGTTATTG